>JBLHVA010000059.1:0-8618 GCA_047630005.1 Candidatus Endobugula sp.
CGTCATAAACCGTATTGAGAATAGCCAGCTTATCAACCGTCAAACTGCCATAAAATTCGCAAAAATTGCTCACAGCTTTATTCATAAACATTTCTCATTATTATTTTTATCAAAAAACAAGCTAATCTCAGCTACTTTAACGCCAAATTTGCTCATTGATGTGCGATTAAACACACGATACTGATCAATTTGGTACATCCAGTCATCCATCATAAATTGATAGTCTTCGCCGTCAATTGCCACAGTTAATTGATACTGCCATTGAAATGCAAAACCTTGATGCTGCCCTTTGGCAATACCCACCACATCTTCCGCTTCGCCCTGATATTGACCTTCAGCCAAACGAGTTAACTGCCAAGTTCTATAACTTATTTCACCATCATTAAAATAAAACGTCTCTCGCAGTATTCCTTGGTTATTATTCCACTGGCCATCCAGCTCTACACAAAACCGGCGCGTCACTTTACTGGAATAATCTTGCACCATACCCCAGGCAGTCATTTCGCCGTTAAAATAGTCCTTAATATCAAATTTTGGTGCCGTATTTTGATAATAATTTAAATCTGTGGTGCAGCTGGTAAGTAATAAAATAATTAATAGGGTTAAAATTGATTTTTTAAATTGCCCCATGAGCTATAACTCCTAATAACAAGTATTTACTCTTACAGACGATTAGCTAAACCCAAGGACTCTGGGTAAGGGTTTAGATAACGTTGATTGCGTATATAGACTGATCCGTATTGATCAAGATAGTGTTTTAGCAAAGTGAGTGGGGTAATGAGCGGCAAGTGCCCTTGATGATATTTATCAATCACATCCGCAATGTTTTGCCGAGCGCTAGAAGGGATACTCTTACGAAGATAACCCAGCAGGTGCATCAGCGTATTGGTATGATTTTTTCTATTGGCGGGTTTTTTAATCGCCGTCATAAATAACTCAAAATACTCATTAACAAAATCTTCAGAAATGTTTTTTCCGGCCCGCCCCAGCATGCGGCCCAATGTTCTGTATGCTGCTTGGTTATGAGCCATCAAAATATATTTGTACTGACTGTGGAATGCTAAGAGATTACGCATAAGCGGCTTAGCCAGCACTTCGATTTTAAACCTGCGATAGGCGTAAACTCGTAGTATAAAATTCTCAAACAACAGGGGGTCATTCAAACGTCCATCTTCTTCAATGGGCATAATTGGATAGCGCTTTTGTAATGCAGCCGCAAACAGACCCTGCACGCGAATCTGATGAGGGTGTCCATTAGCCTGGTAAACTTTGATACGCTCAAGCCCGCAACTAGGGGATTTTTTCATCAGGATATAGCCGTCTAAATCCCCAAACTCTGATAACTTGTCTTTGTAACCGCTCTCCAGCTGCTCTGTTAAATCAGTACTGTCATCACCGCTAAATGTTAGCAATGGTTTATTGGGATCACCGATTAGTCGCATCGTGGGCCTAGGTATACCAAAACCCGCTGCGACTTCAGGGCAAAAGGTTTTAAAAGTGAAGTGTTTACTCAACACATTCAAACAGAGCTTTGACTGAGTATGCCCACCATTATAACGAACCTCTTGTCCTGCAAGGCAGGCACTTAGACCCACCTTGATCTGTGTAGTATCCGCCTCAGCATTTGATTTATGATGAGTAGCCGTCGTCGCAATCATGTCTGATTTATTCATTACTAGCACCTTGTTAAAATTGCTTTAGACCTTAGTGTTACAGACCGCCGTTATTGATCTTTTTACCCATCACGCTTTTTGTTAATTGACTATAATCGGTTATTAAAAAACTAGTGGTTATACGATTTACTGGCTAGAAGATGTCTATTGGCATTCATTGAACCCCTGGGTCAGCAAAAAATATCACCACAAAAACCTATACACCGAATAATAATGTACAATTTTGTTGTTGTACAGTAATAATTTTCGTATAATTATTACATTGCGATGGATTACTAGCGGACAAGACCAACATGCCAGAAAAAGACCCTACTACTGAATCATGCAGGTTCCCTATCCGAGAACTTAGCGAGCGCACTCAAGTAAACACGGTTACTATTAGGGCGTGGGAAAGGCGTTATGGCCTGCTAACCCCACAAAGAACAGCTAAGGGGCACCGCCTCTATTCTGATACCGATGTCGAAACCATACAAAATGTTCTATCCCTAGCGGCTAGAGGCGTACCCTTAGGAAAAGTGAAGGCCTTACTCAACGACCAAGATACTCAAGCTGAAAGCAATGACGCTGACAGCTGGCCCCAGCATATCCATGAACTAGAAGAGGCCATTAGATCTTATTCCTCAGGAAGAATAGAACATTTAATCAACGAGTTTTTTTTAAACTACCCTCCAAGCTTGTGCCGAAAAAACCTCATCGAGCCGACCCTAAATGCCTTAACAAGCAACCAAAGCAAAGCAGCCTATTTATTTACCGAAAGCGCCCTGATTCGTTACACACTTTTTAGGCTAGATTCAAATAAGGCTAAAGATAAACGACCAGCATTAACTTTGATTTGCGGCGACAATACGCCATTGTGGCGCTTATGTTTGATGGCGATGGAGCTAGCCGATGCTAATTATAAAGTGCAGATTATGTGCCGGCCTTTCGGCGTAAAAGACGGCATAGACTTGTCGTCTAAGCTTGACCATACCACCACGATTTTCTATCAAGACGGTGTATGGAAAGGTGATGAAGCACGCGCCATCACCTCAGCTCTTGCAGCTGATAAACACTTGCTAACCTGTGGCACCGCAGCCATTTTAGCTGAGATCAAAAATGACTCTAATGTTTTTGCTGACTTAAACCAATGCATTGACTTTTTGATCAACAAGCCGGACTGCGCGTGATTCACCTGAATAAAATCACCCATCCAGGGCTTGAAACCACAAATATCAATTTTGTTAATCTAGAAAAAACCTCACAAGAAGAGAGTCTCATGAGCAATAAACATCATCGACTACCCTGCCGAGGCTGCATGACTAATTGCAAGAACTACTCAGTATGCAATGGTAAGCCTTGGCGTATCACTAGCGATGCGGTTAAAAAATCAACTGACCACACTGTTAAAAATAATACTGTAGAAGCATTTAAATCATGAAAATATTACTGATTGTTGCGCATGGCAGCCGTCGACAGAAATCAAACCAAGAAATCGCATTACTCGCACAAAAAATTGACCGAGTACGACCAGGTGATTACGACGCCGTTAAATTCGCTTTTCTGGAGTTAGCTGAGCCGTCAATCGAAACAGCTATGGGGAATAGCTTTGAAAACGGAGCCAGAGAAATCGTGATACTGCCATATTTCCTTTCAGCAGGTAATCATGTGGCCGAAGATGTTCCCTTAGCCGTTGAACAAACAATGGAGAAATGGCCTCAAAAAACAACCACTACACTACCTCATATAGGCTCTATGGAATTGATGATTGAGTTAATTGTTTCCGCCTGCCAACACGACATTCATTAAATTTTAAACCCCTCAAATTTCTTAACTATTAGGGCTATTGTGGGTTAAATCGAATACTCGACCACAGTTACGCCCCTCTGATTTAGCTAAATATAAGGCCTTATCTGCCGATTTGATAATATCAATCACATCAAGAGCCTCATCAGATTTCACAACACAGGCACCAAAACTCATGGTGATATGATCTGAAACGGGTGAACTTTTATGCTCAATATTTAAATTCGTGATAGCCTTTATTGACCTCGCCAACAAACCCTCTTCATCAACGACGGTACCCGGTAAAATAACGGCAAACTCTTCACCGCCATATCGCGCCACCACATCGACTGATCGTGTAAAAGAGTTTTTTAACGCCAGAGAAATTTGCTGCAAACATCGATCGCCTTCGATGTGGCCATAGGTGTCATTATATTTTTTGAAGTAATCCACATCACATATCACTAAGGACAACACGGTTTTATCTCTCTTAGCGCGGAGCCACTCCCGCTCTAGATACTCATCGAAATAACGACGATTCGCTAATTGCGTTAACGCATCGGTGCGCGTTAAACGCTCTAGCTTTCGGTTGACAAAACTCAATTCTCGGGTACGCGCATCAACCATTTCTTCGACATGATCAGCACGCGCACGTAATAAATACACATAAAAAGTCAGGGCCAATGTCACCACCACGCCGATCCAAGCAATAAATACCCACTCATTACTGACTACCAACGAAACATACTTGGCGGTAGGCACGCCTTCAATTAACCAGCTTCTGCCGCCAACAATATGAATCTGCTTATTGAATAGTTTATCTTCAAGCAGGGGGCTGCCTTTTTCAGCTTCGTTCAAAGCAATGTAAACTGTGCGTTCAGGAAAAGAAATATCGGATACCGTGATTTCTAAATGTTTATAGCGCTCAAAATCAAGATAGTCATTAATCAAAGAATCAATGCGTATAGCACCAATCAAAAAACCCTTAAATGATTGTCGATAAGCTTCAATATTGTCAGGCTCACCGGTATAGACAGGCATCATAATCATTAAAAAGTTTTTAACATTTTCTTCGCTATAGGCAGGGTCACCAAATATGGGTTTTATATCAACACTAAAAGTGCCCGGCCCCTGATCGCGAATATGATCAAGTTCTTTACCTAATAGGCCTTCAGCCAAATTCAAACCTAGACCATAGCTGGCACTGCGTGACTGCTGATAATAGATAGGGTAATAATAGTCTCGTTTGGACTCGGTTATTAACGCACCAGCATCGCCGATAACTTTAAACTCATATCCAGGAAAAACTGCCTGGGCAGATGTTTCATAAAGGGGTCGCTCATGATCATGAACAACAGGCACCCACAAGAGAGATTGTAAATGTCGATAATTAACCAGGGCATCAGCACCGACTGTTTTAAAGGTTTTGTGTTTCACCTCACTCACACTAAAAAAGCTCTGTAAGGTAACCAGTAACGTCAGCGCTTGCTCGGTTTCGGCGGCCAGGTAATCACTGTAAAGCTCAACATCCACGCCGACGCTTGCCATCGCTTTTTCATTGTCACTCAAGCGAGCGCCGTCAACGCGTAGATAGGTGACAGTAAAGCCTATCAGTAACAATAGTACCGGCACTAAATAATGCTTTACTTTCATAATTCTCACGCAGTCGGTTAGGTTTGGCTGTGTCTACTCCTGTATAGACTAGCCTAAGGTCGCAATGTTGCTAAATTTAAATACTGGCCATCTAACTTAAGAGCAATGTTAGCGACCGTATATGAACATCACCCGATGACTGAGTTGCTTACATTGACCGCAAGGGCGTCATTCATAAACATAAAAAAGGCAGCCTTCGCTGCCTTTAACTACCAGGCTAAGCGATATTGTTAATCGGCACGATAGGATTCACGTCGGCATCATAATCTACTTCGTCAAAACCAAAACCAAACAACTTCAAGAACTCTTCTTTGTAGCCAACCATATCACTGATTTCAAAAAGGTTGTCGTCGTTGATTTGATCCCACAAGGCTTCAACCCTACGCTGTATCTCCGGTAATAGCTCTTTGTAGTCAGCGCGTAAACGGCCATCTTCATCAAGACGAGGCGTGTCGCCATACAAACTTTCACGGAACAGTAAGTCAATTTGCTCGATACAGTTTTCATGAGTACCTTCTTCTTTCATGACCTTAAACAATAGGCCTAAATAAAGTGGCATAACAGGAATCGCAGAACTCGCTTGAGTGACAACCGCTTTTAATACAGAAACTCGTGCGTCACCGCCGCTGGCCGCTAGCGTCTCTCGAATAGACAACACTTTTTTATCTAAGTCTTTTTTGGCAGCACCGATAGTGCCGTTCCAATAAATATCTTGGGTGATTTGATCGCCGAGATAAGTATACGCGGTGGTTTTTGCACCAGGCGCTAATACGCCAGCCTCATCTAGAGCGTTTATCCACATCTGCCAATCTTCACCACCCATTACCGTCACGGTGTTATCGATGTCTTCTTGAGAGGCTGCTTCGATAGAGAACTCTTTTAAGATATTCTTATCCGTATCGATACCTGTCTGCACCACGTCTTGACCAATAGGCTTCAAGGTTGAACGATGTAATTCACCCGTTTTAGGATGTTTACGAACCGGTGAAGCTAAGCTGTATACCACTAAATCAACCTGATCCAAATCAGCCTTGATAGTCTCAATAGTTTTTTGCTTGATCTCATCAGAGAATGCATCGCCATTGATGCTCTTGGCGTATAAGCCCTCTGCTTCGGCGTGTTTATGAAAGCCTGCTGAATTATACCAACCAGCACTACCCGTTTTTTTCTCAGTACCTTCTTTCTCAAAAAACAAGCCTAACGTTGCCGCACCGCTAGCAAACGCTGCGGTAATACGAGAGGCCAAGCCATAACCTGTAGAAGCACCAATAACTAATACCTTCTTGGGGCCGTTATTGAGAGCACCATTAGATTTTACATAGTCAATTTGACGCTTAACATTGGCTTCACAGCCAGTGGGGTGAGTGGTTACACATAAAAAACCGCGTACACGAGGTTTGATAATCATAATTGACCCTTTCAATTTGGAGACAGGTTATTTGGAGACATCGTTTGAATGTCGAGCATTATAAACGGCTGGCATCCTATAGTCAGCCTGAAATCTTGGTCAAAATGGGGAAACATTCACTTTCAACCCGGGTATAATGCCCCTCCAATTTCCTAGTAGCTGGTCTAATAGCCAATACAGATACCCATATTATGAGTAAAGTCGATTTAGCCTATCAAACACCGCAAGCTTGGGTAGACACTGTCACGGCCGACTTTGATCGTTTTTTGCTCGATCATGCTACCGCCGAGAAGAAAGCCTCAGGCATGGCGATGTCCATGCTATCTCACTACCCCGATCGCATCGAGCTCGTTAATGCTATGGCCGACCTAGCCATAGAAGAAATGACTCATTTTAGGGAAGTGATCAAGCTAGTACATGAGCGCGGAGGTATTGCTGAAAAAGATGAAAAAGATCCTTACGTCAACGAATTTCGTAAAGCCTTTAGGAACGGTAAAGATGAATACTTTTTAGACCGCATGCTGGTGGGTGCCATCATAGAAGCCCGCGGTGCCGAGCGCTTTGGATTAATTGCCGATGCCTTAGAACCCGGCAAGTTGAAAACATTTTACAATGCAATCACCCGCTCGGAAACTCGTCACGAAGGTTTGTTTGTTGATTTATCTTACCTTTATTTTGATAAGGCTGAGGTTGATACACGACTACAAGAGCTGGTTCAAATCGAAGCCAAAATCGTTAAAGAGCTGCCCTTAAGAGCAGCTCTTCATTAAGGCTAATTTCAATGGCCACTGCTCGCTCTATCGCTACTGAAAAGTACTTAAAGCATTACGCTGAGCCCGAAAGCCAAATGCTAGATAATTTCCCCTCAACATTCCAGCAATGCTTGGCCATCCCCATGTATCGCGAGAGCCCAGAGGCTCTAAAAAGCTTTTGCCAATTTGCCGAACATCAGCAAAATACCCTGTTGATCGTGATTATCAATAGACCTAAAGGCAACCCTGACACTGCATGGGCACTTACCCTGCAACAATCACTCCCCAAGCAGTTATGGCAAACCCATGATGGTTTAGTAACATTACACACCCTCAAACACCAAAGTGGGATTCTATTTGTTGACCGCTGTATCCAGGGGGCGTCTATCGATAAAGAACAAGGTGTTGGCTTAGCCAGAAAGATTGGCTGTGATATCGCCTGCCAGCTAATTCATGATAAAAAGATTGCGTCGCCTTTTATTTTTAATACCGATGCAGATGCTCAATTGCCAGTTGATTATTTTTCTATCACGAAAACAGCATGCGCTAACACCGCGGCCCTGTTACTCCCCTATCAACATGTCAGCGTAGATGGCGACAAACCACACTTAGCAACACAACTTTATGAGCTTTCACTCGCCTATTATGTTGAAGGACTTAGATGGGCAGAATCGCCTTATGCTTATCACACATTAGGCAGCATCATTTGTGTTAACTCCCAGCATTACGCCATGGTGAGAGGCTTCCCCAAGCGTGCCGGCGCAGAAGATTTTTACCTACTTAATAAACTGGCTAAAACGGGCGATATTGTAAGCCTAAAAAAACCCACCATTAAGTTAATCTGCCGGCAATCTAATCGTGTCCCTTTTGGTACAGGGCCCGCAGTTACTCGTATCATCGAGCGAGGTGAGTTTGAAGAAATGCCTTTTTATGACCCCTATATTTTTTATTATTTAAAAACATTTAATCAACTTATCATCTTAAGCGCAAAAGATAAAAACCTTGATATAGCGATCAAATCCCTCAATTTAGACCCCATCAAGCAAGAATTACTCATTAATAGCACCGAGGTTTTAAAATTAGCCGCCGCCATTAGTCACGCACACCAACAAGGCAATACCGAAGATAAACGGCTACGCCATCTACACACTTGGTTTGATGCCTTTAAAACACTCAAATTTTTGCACTTTATCCGTGACCAGCAACACCCTATGATCAGCTATAAAGACTGGAAAAAACGTATTGTCAATGAGCCATATACCAACAATTTAGCTATACTACAGCTAGTTTAATTAGCTATTTAAACAATCTATCCCCAACCTATGACAAAACTATTGCCCTAAAAAAAATCAGCATCGGCGAACTCAAGCC
>JBLHVA010000060.1:0-8550 GCA_047630005.1 Candidatus Endobugula sp.
GTGACCATCAAATAATTTATCTTAACTTTAATGTAGCTAAGCCAAATAAGACCAGCATCACGGTAATAATCCAAAACCGAACAATGACTCTCGGTTCCGGCCAACCTTTGAGTTCAAAATGATGGTGAATAGGGGCCATTTTAAAAACACGCTTTCCTGTCAATTTGAAGGAAGCGACCTGAATAATGACCGACGCTGTTTCCATGACAAAAACCCCGCCCATAATAAAAAAAACTATTTCATGGCGAATAATGACGGCGATCACACCTAATGCCGCACCAAGAGCCAATGCACCTACATCCCCCATAAATACTTGTGCTGGGTAGGTGTTAAACCACAAGAAGCCTAAACCTGCACCACCTAATGCTGCGCAAAACACCAACAGCTCACCCGCACCGGCAATATATGGAATATGTAAATAGCTTGAGAACTGAACATTACCCGCTAAATAGGCAATAATACCTAGAGCACCGCCCACCATTACCGTTGGCATAATGGCAAGACCATCTAAACCATCGGTTAGGTTTACCGCATTACTCGCGCCCACAATAACCAAATAAGTGAGTAGGATATAAGCCAAACCTAAATCAATACTCACGTTTTTAAAGAAAGGAATAATTAATTCAGTTTCTACTGGAGTAGACGCATATTGATACAAATAAGTAGCCGCTCCTAAACCTGCAACCGATTGCCAAAAATACTTCCAACGCGCAGGTAAACCTCGTGTATTTTTCTCAACCACTTTCTTGTAATCATCAACAAAACCCACTGCACCAAAAACACCTGTAACAATAAGCACTACCCATACATAACGATTACTTAAATCTGACCACAGTAACGCACTAGTAAAAATAGCCATTAAAATCAACGTGCCGCCCATTGTTGGCGTGCCCGCTTTGATTAAGTGTGTCTCAGGGCCATCATCTCGCACCACTTGGCCTATCTGCAAAATATTAAGACGCGAAATCATCCACGGTCCAAAAATAAAACTAATCAACAACGCCGTTAAGACACCTAAAATGCCTCGCAGAGTTAGGTATTGAAAAACTCCAAAACCACTATGAAATTGTTGTAAGTATTCAGCCAGCCAAACTAGCATTGATATCTCCTCGCTGTGTTAAGGCTTGCACCACTCTATCCATGCGTGAACTACGTGAACCTTTAATTAACAATACGGTATTTTCATTTGCTTGCTGTGTGGCAACCGTAATGAGCTGTTCTATGGAATCAAAATGCTTTTTATCACCCAAAAATACATTAGATGCCTTTTTTGATTGATGACCTAAGGTTAGCAACAGATCAACATGTTTTTCATTCGCATAAGCACCAATTTTCTCATGCTCTCTTTCACTATCATCGCCTAATTCAGCCATATCACCCATAATCAGCACGGTCTTTGCAGACATATCAGATAACACATCAATTGCCGCACAAAACGAATTAGGATTAGCGTTATAACTATCATCAATCACAGTTGAAGTGCTTAACCCTTCCAAGCACTGCAATCTCCCAGCCACACCACAAAATATAGTCAGCCCTTCTGCAATTTTTTCAATTGAAATATCAAGTGTGTGAGCACAAGCCGATGCAGCCAATGCGTTAGCCACATTATGCATACCAAGAACAGACAAGTTAATTTCCGTTGTTTGATCTAACACCTGTAAATTGAATGTCGCACAACCGTTATGCTTTAACGATATATTGTGTGCAGTAACATCAGCAGAAGCGATTGCATCAACAGAAAACAGTAATTTTTCGCGTCGTTCATTTTGTTGAATCCATTTTTGAGCGTACTTATCTGCGACATTAATCACCGCAATACCGGCATCGCTTAAACCGTTATAAATTTCACCTTTACCTCGTGCAATATTATCGATTGATCCAAAGCCTTCTACATGGGCAGACATCACATTATTAATCATCGCAACGTGAGGCTTTGCCATTTGCGTTAAATACTCAATTTCGCCTACCGCACTTGCACCCATTTCTATCACTGCATATTGATGATTTGATCGAATAGACAATAGTGTAAGCGGCACACCAATATGATTATTTAAATTACCTTTAGTCGCAAACACATCGTTTCCGACTGCTGCACGTAAAATACTTTCAAGCATACCTTTCACGGTGGTCTTGCCACTGCTTCCAGTGATAGCGATGAGTTTGCCAAAAAAATTATCGCGCTGTGCTTCAGCAATATGCCCTAGCGCCAATGTAGTGTCGTTAACAATCCATTGTGGCAATTCACTATTTTTGACTTCTGTTTCAACCACTAAAGCGATAGCGCCTTGAGCTTGCGCATCAGTAACAAAATCATGCCCATCAAATCGATCGCCTTTAATAGCAACAAATATATCTCCCGCACCAATTTTTCGGGTATTAATACTTACCGAGCTAAAACTAATATCGTTACTATTATTTATTGCTTCGCCACCAAAACGGCGCACAAGACAATGTAAATCAAGAGAACTAATCATCGGACACCTCTCTATCTTTTAATGCGGCATGAGCTACTTTCTGATCGCTGAACGATATCTTTTTATTGCCTATTTGCTGATATGCCTCATGTCCCTTACCTGCGACAACAATCATATCGCCAACCTTCGCCTGCTGAATTGCGAAACGGATAGCCGTTTCTCTATCTTCAATAATATGGTGCTTATGCACAGAGAAACCTTGCTCAATTTGCTCGATAATTTCTGCAGCGTTTTCCGTTCGAGGATTGTCATTTGTTACCACAACGTGGTTGGCATAACGTTCAGCAATTGCTGCCATTAATGGTCGTTTAGACTGATCTCTATCACCCCCACAACCAAACACACAGTAAACGTCTCCTTCTACGTATTCGCTAACAGCCTGTAATACATTTTCTAAAGCATCTGGAGTATGTGCAAAGTCGACAATAACTTGAACACCCAAACGATTCGGAACTGACTCCATTCGGCCAGATATAGGTTGCAAATATTGTGCTGATGATACCACTTCCGTGAAATCTTCTTGCTCAGAAAATACCGCCAATACCGCCAGTAAATTACTTAAATTGAACCGACCTATTAACGGTGTCGATAACGAGTAGACTTGATTATTACAGTACAAATCCGCCAACAATTGTGAATTGCCGTAACGTATATTAGCCAAGTAAAGATCTGCTTTCGGATTATCAATACTGTAATTTATGACACGCACTGTTGATGCAATTCTTTTCGTTAACACATTGGAAAACTCGTCATCTAAATTGACTATCGCTACACTTAACGATGGCATTTCAAACAACTTCGCTTTCGCATTACCATACGCAACCATATCTCCATGATAATCAAGATGATCGTGCGTAAGGTTCGTAAAAATCGCAGAATTAATATCAATCGCGGATGCCCGCCCCTGCTCTAGCCCGTGAGAGGATATCTCCATCACAACACTTTCAAGTCCCAAGGCATTGCTTACCTTGTTCGAATGTAACAACTCATCACAAATAGATTGAGTCGTAATAGCATCTGGAGTTGTCATGCCAGTTGACACCAACGATAACGAATAGCCGGGCTCACTACAGCCTCTTTGGCCATGCTTAGCTTGACTAGAGCTACTTGGGCGACATGCGCCGTAGCCCATGGTGCCAATGACACCGACTGCACTATTATTAAATGCCGATAATTGCGCATAAATTTGTGCGCAACTGGTTTTACCATTGGTACCCGTAATACCAATAACAGGCACTTTTTTAGTCGGGTGATGATAAAAATTTCCTGCGATTTCACTTAAATATTTCTCTAAAGCGGGAATAAAAATGACGGGGGTCATATCACGATATTCTACGCGAAAGTCACCTTCACTTACTCCGCACAATATAGCGACCGCGCACTGCTTAATCGCTACGGGAATAAACACTTCCCCATGCAAATTGACACCTTGCAATGCAACAAATACATCACCTTTATCTATTGCCCGACTATCGATAGATAAATTATTAACAGGGATATTACTTACCGTACTATCTAAACGGACAGAGAAAACCTCAGGCAATAGTGCACCTAATATCGGCAAAGCTATGTTTTCGCTGCGTATTGCCATCATGTTATCGGCCCCGTTTTCTTCTTTGTTCGTAATTTATTTTTTACTATTTTTTTACTCGCGGTAGCAGCGCGTTTTTTTTGCGCTTGCTGCATTTTCTCTGCATTAGGTGGCACCTGCAATAACTGCAGGCTACGTTCAACAACCGATGCAAAAACAGGAGCAGCAACTTCTCCGCCATAATATTGTCCGCGACTAGGTTCGTTAACCACTACTACCGCAATAATTTCAGGGTCATTTGCTGGTGCAAAGCCAGCAAACAAAGAGGTATATCGGTTATCGGCATAACCGTTTTTACCCACGCGGTGAACCGTGCCAGTTTTACCTGCCACTACGTAGTTCTCAACATTCGCACGCTTAGCTGTGCCGCCCGACAGCACAACCGTTTTCAGCATTTCAACCACTTGGTTTGCAATTTTCTTATCTACCACTTCTTTCGATGATGGCGCGCCGTCTAACTTCAAAATAGACACTGGCTTTTTAAGTCCGTTATCTGCAATCACTGAATATGCTTGCGCCAGCTGTAACGTGGTTAGCGCCAAACCGTAACCAAACGAAAAGTTCGCTTGAACAATTGGCTGCCATTTTGCATAATTAGGCAGAATACCTACCGACTCGCCGGGAAAGCCCGTACCCGTGCTTTGACCCAAACCTAAACGAAAAAACAGATCTCTAATATCCGTCGGATCTAAATCCAAGCTCACTTTAGTTAAACCCACTTGGCTAGATTTAGTAATGATTTTTGTTAAATCCATCACGCCGTAATTAACCGGGTCTAGTAGTGTTTTCCTTCCGACGCGAAAATAACCTGGATGCGTATCAATCTTGGTGTCAGGTGTATAACGTCCGGTTTCTAATGCAGCCATAATAGTTAACGGCTTCATGGTTGATCCCGGCTCAAACTGATCTGTCATTGCTCGATTACGTAAAGCACCTGTCGTCAACCGACTACGATCGTTAGGGTTAAAAGAGGGCTGATTTACCATTGCCAGCACTTCACCCGTTTTTGCATCCAACAATACCATTGAGCCAGATGCTGCATCGTGTGCTTTTACTGCTGCTTTTAATTCTCGATAAGCTAAGTACTGCAAACGCAAATCAATACTTAGACTAATATCCTTTCCTGATGTTGCCGTTTCTAACTGCGCAACATCTTTAATAATTCGGCCAGACAAGTCTTTTAATACCTGCTTGCGACCAGAGGTTCCGCTCAACCATTCGTCATAAGCCAACTCGACACCTTCTTGCCCCTGATCATCTACATTGGTAAAGCCCAGCAAATGCGCAGTCACTTCTCCCGCAGGATAAAAACGCTGAAACTCTTGCTTGCCGTATACACCTGCGATAGATAAGCTTAATACTTCATCAGCATTCGCTGGCGCAAGCTGACGATCTAAGTACATAAACTCTTTTTTTCTAAAGCGATGAATTTTATCGGCCAACTTACTTTCACCTATGCCTAACGCTTTGGCCAATACTGGCCACTTTTCAGGTGAAACGTTAAGCTCTTGAGGATTTGCCCACAAAGAAACAACCGGCGTACTCATGGCTAATGGCTCACCATAGCGATCCGTAATAACACCCCGATAAGCGGGAATAGATTCCATACGTAAGGTGCGTGCAAGCCCCTGACTTTGCAAAAACTTAAATCCACGCTTACTATCGGGCAAGACCTGCAACTGAATCAAATGCCAAACCAATAACAAAACGATGACAAACAACGCTAACGCCACACCATAAAAACGCCAGCGATAAATAGTGGTTTTGTCCATTTTTTTATTAGAAAAACTATTCACCAGCAGCCACCATTATAATTTCCTGACCAGATGGAATTTGCATGGACAACTTGTCTATCGCTATTTTTTCTATGCGACCATAAGATGCCCACGCACTTTCTTCTAAAAGATACTTTCCCCACTCGATTTGCAATGCATCCTGCTGAGCCCGCAACACTTCTAACTCGTTAAACTTATTCCGCGTATCATGCGCCGAATAAACAATAGACAACGCTGAAACCAATACCAGCAACCACAGCAACAACACCCACACTATGTGTTGGCGAAAGGCTTTTTTCTTGTCTGTTCTAGATAAGCTTTTCATGGCGATGGTATGACTATTTATAGTTATATACTGGCTATATGGGACTATCTAAATAAGTACTGACTACTTTTTCTTATTGCTCTGTAAGAAACTAAGCTATTTTTTCTGCTATACGCATCACAGCACTGCGAGCGCGGGGGTTATGAGCCAACTCGTACTCACCCGCCTTAACTATCTTTCCAATACTGCGCAGCCGTTTATTTAACTGCTCATCTCTAACAGGCACGCCCATCGGCAAACGGTCACCCTGAACCTGCTGACGAATAAATCGCTTCACGCGACGGTCTTCCAGAGAGTGGAAACTAATCACCACCAATCTTCCGCCCACTGCCAGCGCCGCCAATGCCTGCTCTAAAATGACATCTAAATCAGACAATTCATCATTAATGTGAATACGAATCGCCTGAAATGCACGTGTTGCAGGGTGCTTACCCTTTTCCCACGCCGGATTTGCTTCTGTCACCACTTTAGACAACTCATGGGTTGTAATGAAAGGCTGCTCTTGGCGATACTCTACAATGGCTCTAGAGATACGTTTAGAAAAACGCTCTTCGCCATACTCCTTTAACACTCTCGCAATATCTTCCTGGCTTGCACTATTCACCCACTCTGCGGCAGTTTGGCCTGTGGTACGGTTCATTCGCATATCCAAAGGGCCGTCTTGCATAAAACTAAAGCCGCGATGCGCTTCATCTAACTGGGGAGATGACACCCCCAAATCCAATAAAATACCGCTAACTTTGCCTAACTTTTCTATTTCGTCTAACCATTCGTTTAACCGAGAGAAGGAACCATGACGGATACTAAAGCGTGTATCACCAGCAAATTCCTTGTCGGCTTCAGCGATAGCCTGCTCATCCTTATCTACCGCCATCAACCGTGCCCCTTCAGACAATCGCGACAACACTTCTCGACTATGCCCGCCTCGACCAAACGTGCCATCCACATAAAAACCCTTAACATCAGTAATCAATGCGTCGACGGACTCATGCAAAAGAACACTTTGGTGAACTTTCTGATCTATACTCACAGAGCTAACGTCTGCATGCCTTCAGGCATAACTTCATCATCTATAGGTGAATCAATGTAACGGGTGAATTCTTCTTCACACCACAACTCTAAACTTTTACCCTGACCAACCAACATTAATTTTTTTTCCATTCCAGCGTATTCACGCAACGTTGGCGGTAACAGCACCCGCCCATTTGCATCCAACTCCAAAGGAGATGCATGTCCAATCAACAACAATTTAGCCCGACGAGAGACTTTATTAAAACTCGGCAGCGATTCGATTTTAGGAAGAATTTCTTGCCACTGCTCTTCTGGAAACACATGCAAGCAACGGCTTTCTGTGTGTGCAGTCACAACAATACGGCCACCGCAAACTTCTTGCAGCAGCTCACGAACACGGGTAGGGATAGCAATCCGCCCCTTCGCGTCCATATTGATTGAATGACTACCTAGAAACATATTTATCCACTAGACCCCACGAAAACACAAAAACACACTAAAATAACCACAAAAATCTACTTTTTCCCACATTGTGACACTATAAACTGACCATAATCAAAGTCAACAGAAGTTGTTGGTAAATGTGACGAAAGTCGGGGTATTGGTCGCTAACGTTTACGAAAATACTCAGAAAACAGATAGAACGGGGACGTTAAAATAAGATAAAACAAGAGGATAAGAAACACTCTTAAAGTACTTTATTAAGAGTGAGACCGTTTCTTTATACTAGAAGGATATTTTGAGATTAAAAAGTCATATTGAAACACAACTTTTGCAAGAAAAATTTGGAGTTGGCCTGTAAGCCGGGTTCTGTCGTGGACAATCATTCATCTACGATGCACGTCACCATACATCTTTAGCAATCTACCCGAATCCGACGCGGATCACGCCCTATACTTTGCAGTAAATGGATTCCTATTTGATCTTGCTCCGAGCGGGGTTTACCATGCCACAAGCTGTTACCAGTTGCGCGGTGCGCTCTTACCGCACCATTTCACCCTTACCTTTAGTGCAAGCACTGCAGGCGGTTTATTTTCTGCTGCACTTTCCGTAGGCTCACGCCCCCCAGGCATTACCTGGCGCTCTACCCTATGGAGCCCGGACTTTCCTCTTAGTGCCGCCTTAGATATACAAAACGAATATCCAAGCAAAACATAAAGCGATTGCCGAGCCAACTCCAAGCCGCAAGATAACTGCTGAGAACAATTAAAACAAGCGTTATTACTCGAAACTAGCTGTTTTTAGGGTTAGCCAAAGCCCATTGATACAAATCACGCTTTTTGATGCCCGTTACTTTAGCTGCAATAGCGGATGCCGTTTTGACGGGAGTATATTCAAGTAAAATCGTCATTAACGCCTCAGCCTCAGCAC
>JBLHVA010000061.1:0-8526 GCA_047630005.1 Candidatus Endobugula sp.
AATTCATTGATTTCTCTAAGGTAATTGATCACAAACTATCTGGTGGTTAATAAGCCAATTTCAAGTCTGAATACAAAGCGTATGCGTTACGCTTTGTTGATTACATCACTAAGTATGCATAGTAAGTGCTATGTGGTCAGTATGGTAAGCATTGTAAGTACCGTATGTACGTATATTAGGTACTGCGCGGGTGTGCACGTTACTCACTATGCAGGGCGCTGTAAATGTCTTCCGCTATTTTTTTGCTAATACCGTCTACTTTTGCCAATTCGTCGGCATTTGCGGATTTTACCGCTTGAATACCCCCAAAATGCCGCAGTAATTCTCGGCGGCGCTTTGCCCCTACTCCGACTATGCCTTCTAGGGTCGAGGTGGTACGCTTTTTATCGCGCCGCTGTTTATGGCCGGTAATCGCAAAACGGTGGGCTTCGTCGCGTATTTCTTGTAGTAGGTGCAATGCGGGTGAATCGGAGTTGAGCACTTTTTCTTTGCCCGATTCTAACACCAGTGTCTCGAACCCTGCTTTACGGGTGGTGCCTTTGGCGATACCCAAGATCATCACTTGGTTCACCCCCAGCTCTGCCAGTACCGCTTTAGCAACATTTAACTGCCCTTTACCGCCATCGACCACCAGAATGTCTGGCAATAAGCCTTCGCCTTTTTGTAGACGAGTATAGCGTCGTGAGATGGCTTGTTTCATGGCGGCGTAATCATCGCTTTCGGTAATACCTTCGATATTGAAGCGACGATAGTCCGACGTTAAGGCACCGGATTGATCAAACACCACGCAAGACGCTACGGTTAGTTCTCCAAAGGTGTGGCTAATATCAAAGCACTCTAGGCGCTGAGGCACTTCATCTAAGCCCATTACTTCTTGTAGCGCGGCAAAACGCTGCTGTAGGTTTTGTTTGGTATTAAGATGCGTTATTAAGTTTTGCTCTGCGGCGGTTAAGGCGGTTATCAGCCATTTTTGACGTTGGGCGCGCACACGGTGCAAGATGGGGATTTTTCGGCCACAACGCTCTTGTAAGGCTTGTTCTAGCACAGTTTTCTCTTCGCTATTCAACGGATAGTTAATCACAATTTCTTGCGGTAGTTCGCGATGTTGGTGGGCAATATAAAACTGCTCTAAAAATGCACTGAGAAAATCACTATCCTCTAAATCTAATTTGTTTTTGGGGAAAAAGCTTTTGCTACCCAGTACACGACCGTGGCGTATGTAGAGTAAATGAATACATAGCGAGCCGCCCTTTTTCGCCATAGCAAATACATCTATCTGGCCTTTATCGGATTCAAGGTCATGGTCGGTTTGTATCAATCGTAATGCGGCTATTTGATCGCGATAAACACCGGCCTCTTCGAATTCTAAGGTACTGGCGGACTCATCCATTTTGTCGGCTAATTGTTTCATCAGCTCATCGGATTTGCCGGTTAAGAATAACGCGGCATGTGCCATATCGTCTTTGTATTGTTTTTTTTCAATGAGTTTTACGCAGGGCGCGGTGCAGCGATTAATTTGATACTGCAAACAAGGGCGCGTGCGATTGGCAAAAACGCTGTCTTCGCACTGGCGCACACGAAAGGTTTTTTGAATAAAACTAAGAGATTGATACACCGCCCCTGAATTTGGGAAAGGGCCGTAGTAGTCGCCCTTTTTGCGCTTCATGCCGCGATGAAAACTAATGCGCGGATAGTCGCTGTCGGAAATGAAAATATACGGGTAGGATTTATCGTCTTTCAACAGAATATTGTATTGGGGGCGCAGCGATTTAATCAGACTTTGCTCAAGCACCAGAGCGGCGGTTTCAGACTCGGCAATGGTGACTTGGATATTGGCAATTTTTTCGACCAGCACTTGGGTTTTAATGGGTAGGTCTGATTGCTTAAAATAGCTGCTGAGACGATTTTTAAGGTTTTTGGCCTTGCCTACGTAGAGAATTTTATCGTTGGCATCAAACATCTGATAAACACCGGCCTGGCGGCTAACGGTTTTCAGAAATTGCTGGTGGTCGAAAGGAGTATTCATGGGGGCAGTTTAAACTGCCAAAGAGGGGATTTCGAGTGTTTTTTGCTTCTCCGAAATCTAATTATCTCAAGCTTTGATTAGATACCAAGTCAAGCTCCACTGCTGTCCGGGATAAATTAAACGAAATCGCAGTAACCTTTGTAGGCTCTAGAGTAGATGAATGTTGAGTTAATGGAGACTTAATTTCGGCTAGCACAGACAAGCGCCTTAGAGCAGTCGAGCACTGGAGTCAAAAAAGGGTTAAGCGAGGACTGCTTGAGGAGCGTTTTTTGGCGGCGAATTCCGCAGCGCCTTTTCTGGCGAAGCGCGCAGAGGAGCCGATAAAAAACTGCTCCTGCGTGTTTCAAGCACCCCCATCCATGGGAGGCAATGCCTGCGAATAGGATCCTCCTTGTTTGGTTATTTACGTTGAGGTGAAGAAAATAACCAGATAACGTTAGGAAAAATGAAGCAATCAAAATCATCCCGGACAGTAGTAAAGTCAAGCTCGGCATAACGGTATTAAGTTAATGATGCCAGTAGTGAAAAAATACGAACACATCATTAATAAGCACCCAGTCTTACTCTAATGAATCCACATCAAAGACTTTATGCTTAAGCGCAAACAAGACGAGTTCAACATCGTTACTCAAGTTAAATTTTTCAAATATACGATAACGGAAGCTATTGATTGTTTTGGCACTTACGTTAAGTATTTCTGCAATTTCGATAGGCTTTTGACCTCGAATGGTCATCATCGCCACTTGTAATTCACGATCTGATAACGCAGAAAACGGCGAGTCGGGGCCACCTGTACCGATAGCGCTTTTAAGCGCAAGCTGCTGAGCAATTTCACTGCTCATATAGGTTTTTCCGGCAACGACTTTGTGAACAGCTTCGATAAGTTCGTGAGGCGCAGCGCGCTTAGTCAGGTAAGCCGATGCGCCTGCACGCATTAATTTACTAGGATATAAGTCATCGTCACATGAGGTCACGGCAATAATATTAATATTGCTATTAGAAAGTTTAATGCGTTTAGTGGCTTCAACACCGCCCATACCCGGCATTTTCACATCCATAATAACAACATCGGGTTCAAGCTGGCGTGCCAACTGCAGGGCTTTTTCACCACTGTCGCCGTCACCAATCACCGAAAAGCCGTCTATATCGTCAAGAATGCGAGAAAGCCCCATGCGGACAAGATCGTGGTCATCTATTACTATTATTTTTATCAAATGAACCTCTTACGCTGCCACCCTTGAAACGGGGTAGTAATTGTACGCATAGAATTACGTGACGCATTATCAAACGTTTTCCATTAACTTTCAGTAATTATGTGCGCTAGATCACTGGATATGTGCATTTAATGGGCAAAGCCAATTTGACTTTAGTCTACTTTATATATTTTGGGAGAAGTTTCCCTATGTTTTGGCAGGATGCTTAATTTGGCGAAAAGTAATATTAATCCTCTCCCCGACTACTTTCTTGGTTTTGGGAATTTGATGCTGCCAATAATGCTGCATGGAGCCATGCATTAGTAACAAATCGCCATCCGATAAGCACAGATTTTGTTTATATTGTTCGCTTTTTGCGTGTTTCTGGCGATCTTTATGGCGTAGTTGAAACTGCCGATCGGCCCCTAAGCTAAGCGAGGCCACTATCGGGTTCTTACCCAGCTCAGGCTCATCATCACTGTGCCATGCGACGCTATCTTGACCATCTCGATAGCAATTCACTAACACGCTGTTAAACATCTCCCTTGTTGTATCTTCTCCTTGTGCAATCGCTTTTATCCATAGCGGCCTTAGGGTTTCCTCGACAGCAGCCTTTATCTCTAACAATAACGGAATCCACGGTAGCGGCTCGAAATATTTTCCTGAATAGGTGTAACCGCATTGTGGCGCGGCATACCATGCGTTTAAGCGAGGTATACGCATTTTTTTACCGTATAAGAAAATGTCAGTTTGCTCCCATGCCACTTGCCGCTTTAGCTCGTCATACATAGTGGGCGCTAGAGCTGATAACGATGAAGACGCTAACCATTCGGGGTAATAACTAATATCCCCATTGGGCAGTGAGAGATGTGTTTCTCTAGGATTGAATGGTGTTCTGGAAGCAGAGTTCGGTAAATGGCCTGATGTAGGGTCAGGTGGCGAGTCAAATAGTGATGGCTGATATGACATAAGAGATAAATAACGCTTACAAAGGGGTGAATATAGACGACGCCAATTCCCCATTGGAAACGGCGGTATAAATACGCGGCTCTACTTCTAAATAAACACCGTATTTTGCGTGGATGTCTTCAACCACCCCCTCTACAAATACTATTAACTCTCGTCCAGAACGCTTATTTGGGTTGGTTAACACTAAGGCTTGCTTGCTATGCATCGCGATGTCATTCACCCACTTGCCTTTCCAACCCGCTTGATCTAATAACCAGCCTGCGGCTAATTTATATTGTGGCTCGCGTTGACCGTCGCTTTTTGCGCTAGAAGATGTTGATACAACCGGAAAGGCAACCACCTTGGGATAAGCGTGCTGAATGCGGTCATAGCACTGCTTAGACACAATAGGGTTTTTAAAGAAACTACCCGCATTAGGGATATCAGCAGGGTTAGGCAATTTACTGTTACGTATATTGATCACGGTATTGGCGACAGCGTGGCTACTCAGTGTTGCCATATCGTGAACACGTAACGCGTCTTGAAGTGCCGGATAATCTAGCGACCATACCGGTGTTTTAGATAACACTAATACCACTCGAGTAATAATCACCTTATCTTTTAGTTCACCTTTAAAGATGCTATCACGATAGGTAAAAAGGCAGTCGGTATTATTTAATCGAATTACATCACCGCTAGCTAAATCAATCGCTTCCACATAGCTTAAGATTTGTGTGAGCTCTACACCATAAGCACCAATGTTTTGTATGGGGGCGGCACCCATACTCCCCGGAATGAGCGCCAAATTTTCGATACCGTACCAACCTTTATCAACACAGTACATGACGGTGTCATGCCAGTTTTCACCGGCAGCAACCGATAAGAAAACCTGCTCGTCGGTTTCGTTTTCTATTTGTATGCCTTGTGTTTGCAAGACTATGGTGAGGCCAGCAAAGTCATCAACCAAAACCACATTACTACCACCACCTAGAACCAATAATGGACATTGCTTTTGTGAAGACTGCTCTTGTAAATATTGTCGCTGTACAAATTCTAACGCATCTTGTAATTGTTCATCGGTGCTCACTAGCGCAAACCAACGTGTTTGCACGTCAATCGCTAACGTATTGTATGCCTGTAAAGAAATGTTTTGCAGAATAGTTAAATCACTCATGGCGATATGTTTATAGGCTCTTGTTATCGATAAATTATTAGTTAACTATTCATTTCAGCTGACAATTGCATACGTCATTCTGGAAAGTGCTTTTAACAAAGGTGTTTTTAGCTTATCCGGAATCTCGTCGCCACCATCACATATTGGATACCGAATCACGTTCAGCATGACAACAATTGAGATTATCCACCATTAAAGGGGGAATAATTATAATTGATGATTATTTTTAATGCGGTTCATCAACCCAGTAACACCACGCTGAATTAATGCCATAGCTTCTGCGAAGTGTTTCTCGTCACCGTAATAAGGGTCTGGTACTTCATCTACCTGCACCACATCGGCTTCGGTTAAAAACAAGCCTAATACACCCTTAAAATCATTGGGTTTCATCATGGCTAAATGCTTGAAGTTATCTTGGTCCATTCCTAGTACGTAATCAAATGTCGAAAAGTCATTGACCGTCACCACGCGCGAGCGTAAATGGCTAATATCACAGCCTTCCGCCAATGCCGTTTGTTGTGCGCGCTTATCGGGAGAATGCCCGATATACCAACCCCCTGTACCGGCAGAATCAACCATGATGTTATCTTGTAGGTTTTCTTTATTCACCAAGGCTTGAAACAACGCATGCGCTGTTGGTGAACGACAAATATTACCTAAACAAACAAACAACACACGAATGGGTTTATCTGTAACAAGCGCTTTTTTACGCAACGATTTTACCTCTACATCTACACTGCTTATTTAGGGTTGTTTTTAGCAACCAGTTGTTGCACAAACATATGCCCATGCTTTTTTTCCTGATTGGAAGTTTCCCGTTACGCGAATATATTCTTTCACCTCATACTCGTCTGCCTGACTCAACTCAGATGGTGTAACCTCAAAAACGGTTCCTTCAACAAGATCGGTATCTTTACCCGTAAATTTAAGTATTGGGTGAATATCCGTACCACTCGTTTTAATGACGGCCTCATCCTGTATTTTCACTTCAGAAAGAACATACCCTATAAGCACTTCCTTTTCTCCGTTTAACTTACGCCCAAAAGTTTCTTTTTGAACATGCTCCATTTGTAATGTGCCGTACGAAAATAAGTTTTCCATCTTACTACCTCATCGTCAAAAAATAGACTGAATGCTAATCCATTAACTCAAAGACACACAGCCCTCACTCGCTCCAAGTCTTCCTGTGTATCCACGCCGCCTGGTACTTGCTCGCAAGCTTCTTCGACATGTATTTTTTTACCGTTATATAAAATACGTAGCTGCTCTAGGGACTCTATTTGTTCTAGCGGTGCAGGTGACCATTTTACGAATTCATGCAGTAAGGAAACGCGGTAGGCGTATATGCCGATATGGCGCTGGGGCAATACCTTAGTGGACGAAAGCCCCGCGAATTCTGCACCTAATACTAAACCTTCTAAATTATTATTTTTTATCCAATCTGCACGAGGAAATGGAATAGGTGCGCGGGAAAAATACAGTGCAGTTTTTTGCTGGTCAGCAATCACTTTTACCGCATTAGGATTTAAAAACTCTTCTGCTGTTGTTATTGTTTCCGATAAGGTCGCTGCCGCCGCCTGCTTATGTTCATGAAGGTTATGGGCGACTTGATTGATGACAGCAGGAGGAATACAGGGTTCATCGCCTTGCACATTAACGACGATGTGGTCGTCGCTCAAACCATATATTTTTGCTACTTCTTGAATGCGATCGGTGCCCGATACATGCTCGCTTGATGTCATACACACTTCGCCGCCAAAGCCTTTCACTGCGGCCATGATTTGCTCGTCGTCGGTGGCGACTATCACTTGCTCAGCATCACTTTTTAACGATTGCTCAACCACGTGCTGGATCATTGGTTTACCGTTGATCAGTAATAGCGGTTTGCCCGGCAAACGGGTCGATGAAAAGCGGGCGGGAATGACAATGGTAAATGGCATAATTTAATCGCTGTAATAAAACTGGTTAAAAAATAACTGCAAAAACTAATAGCGCTGGAAGTAACAAGAGTCACTAATGAAAAGAGCTAACTAGAAGAATTAACTAACGACTCTACATGTTCGATCAATACATTGGGTAAGTCGATATCGACAATTAATGCCCAACAATCATCAGGCATGGCCGCTGCGCCGATTAAGGCTTGGCATTTTACCCCATCTTTCTCGGTCATTAATACGGTGTCGTTGGTCCACGCAGAAAAGTCTTGCGTGATAAACTGATGATGATCGTCAAAGCTGTGCTGGCTAGACTGGCTATTATCGATGCCCAGCTGCGTAAGCGTATTAAAAAAGCGTTGTGGGTGGCCGATACCGGCAACCGCGTGTAGCGCTTTAGCATTAGCTCCTGCGCGATTAACTTCGCCATCTAACCACGGATAAGGGGTTAAGGGATATACTTCTTGGCTTGCGACATGACGCCACGCTTGCGGCTGCAAACTCACTTTGATGGGTAATCGTCTATCTATCTCTACTTTTTCTTGAGATTGAGATTGAACATGCTCTTGCTTTAACTCATTCGTTGCAGGTGTATTCAGTAGAATCCAATCGACCGTTGAAAGTCGTTTCGCGGGTTCACGCAGTGGCCCTGCAGGCAGGCAAAAATGGTTACCTAAGCCGCGCTCGCTATCCACCACGACTATTTCTACATTGCGCTGTAGGCGATGATGCTGCAAACCGTCGTCGCTAAGAATTAACTGCACTTCCGGATGACTGGCTAATAACTGCTGTGCTGCTGCCACACGGTTTTGGCTGATCATCACGGGGCATTGGGTGGCTTTGGCAATCAACAAGGGTTCATCCCCACACTGTGTGGCCTGATCGTCGACGGTGACAAAATGAGGATAATACGGCGCGTTGCTACCGTAACCACGACTAATAATACCTACTTGAATATGCTTTGCGGTGAGGGCATTGGCTAGCGCGATAATAATAGGGGTTTTACCGGTGCCACCGACACTAATGTTTCCTACCACCACTACGGGTACTGCTATGCGTGTCGATTGTTTCTTTTGCCAACGCTGATTCACATAAGCCAATAGCTGATAAAACCATGCAAGCGGTAATAACAGCCACGAGATAATCCTTACCCACCAGCACTTTCCATACCACATATCCAGAAAAAACGATTGAAGCCAAGACGTTTGCTGAGAATTTGCCATGATTTACCAGATTATTTATCGAGCTGTT
>JBLHVA010000062.1:0-8362 GCA_047630005.1 Candidatus Endobugula sp.
TGAAAGAGTCATTCGAACATTACGAGCATGGAATATTCGAATTGATGAATCGTTGTTCTTGGGTGGTTTATCGAAAGGCGAGTTTCTTAAAGCCTATGGTGCTGATGTTTTTTTTGATGATCAAGCTTTACATTGTGAGTCAGCGAAAGAGCATGTGGTTGCGACAGGGCATGTTCCTCATGGTATAGCCAACGAATGACTGACTTCTTTCTAGTATGGCTAGGGTGTTCTTAGATATTATCATGAGTATTATCAGTTGAATCTAGCGAGCCCCTCATCTATTCCCAAACCGTCTATAAAATCTACATCTTTCCGCATGCTTACTGCTATTCTTTAATACAGATAAGCTTACGAAGCACACTATGTTCCTAAATAGTTGTTCCTTGGGTTGTGTTATACCAGATGTCGGGACATAAAACCGTGATTAAAAAAATTCTACTTGCCGTTGATTTAGGTATTTATACACCACACCTACTTCAGCATGCTGCTAGTCTATCAAGCCAATACAACGCGAGTATGGTCGTCGTCCATGCCGTTGAGCCATTAGGTACGCTTGGACATGCATTGCTACAGACATACCTTAAACCGGAGGCGACTAAAGAAATTACCACCGTAGGTATGGATTCTGTGGTGGATCAAATACGAACACAGGTCATTGATATTTTGACTGACGAGTTTATGAGCGGTGGAATTGATTTGCCTCGCTTAGAAAATGTCATAGTAAGGCCTGGAATGCCTGTCGATGTGATCTTGGATACTGCGAAAGACATTAATGCGGACGTCATTGTTTTGGGTAGTCATTCTTCTGAAATGCATGACTCTAATTTAGGGACAGTGCCGCAGAAAGTCCTCTCACATTCTAAGTGGCCTGTCTATTTGATTCCTCAGCCGAACCCAGAGCCCTTATGGCAAGGAAGACAATATATCGGCCCTGAGGCGCGAATGTAATCAATACAGCTAGCCGTCTTAGAAAAAAACGAACTTAACCCCCAATATCATTAACAGTGACGCCAAGATAGGCTGAAGGAGGTTGTTGGGGATTTTCGTACTGAGTTTTGCACCTAAGATAACCGCAGGTAATGAGCCCAATAAAAGGCTGCCGAGTAGAATAAAATCCACATTCCCTAATAGTAAATGCGCAAAGCCTGCTATAAACGTAAGTGGTACAGCATGCGCTATATCAATCCCCACTATTTTACGAGCAGGTAAATCGGGGTATAACGTCATCAGTATAGCCGCTCCAATTGCGCCAGCGCCCACCGAAGATAATGTGACAAATACACCTAAAATAACCCCCATCGCAATAGTGAATGACGCTGAATGCTTGTGAGCAAAAAGGAGTAATTTACTTTTTGTTTGACTATTTTGTTGCTGGTTGGCTTTGAGTCGTTGCCGAAAAAATAAGACGCTAGAGGTAAAAACTAGCATTACACCAAGAGAAAATGTGAGTATATGTGAATATTCATTAGCATCACCGAAAAGATAATGTAGTGCTAAAGAGGTGATAACAGCTGCAGGTAGGCTCCCCCAAGCTAATCGACGAACGAGGCCCCATTGAATGTTGCCTTGTTTTTGATGAGAGTATACTCCTCCTGATTTGGTAATTGCTGCATAGAGCAAGTCGGTACCGATTGCGACATTGGGAGGGAAGCCAAATAATAATAGCAACGGTGTCATTAGCGAGCCGCCACCGACACCAGTAATACCAACCGCTAAGCCAACAACGGCACCTGCAATAATATAAAGTAAAAAAGTTGCTTCCATTATATATTTGTCTTGTATTTGATCTACACGGTGTGTGTTTGATCGTTAGTTTGTTAACTGCGTTTAGCTATTCCTATTGTTAGCGATATAGTCTAAAGTTATAGATAAGGTGCTTTGTCATAATTAAATAATAATATATGTTGGCAAATATACCGAATTAGAACTATTCTGGATAAGAATATTTACTTCTATTTTTATAACATCCAACACTAGGGGAGAAGTCTATGAAGCTTCAGCAACTGCGTTATATATGGGAAGTCGCGCATCATGACTTAAATGTCTCTGCAACTGCACAAAGCTTATACACCTCTCAGCCCGGTATCAGTAAGCAAATTCGCTTGCTTGAAGATGAGTTAGGGGTGGAGATTTTCTCTCGTAGTGGTAAGCACCTAACTCGTATTACTCCTGCAGGTGAAGCGATTTTGCAAACTACGGGAGAGATTTTACGAAAAGTAGAGAGTATTAAGCAGGTTGCGCAAGAATTTAGCAATGATAAAAAAGGCAGTTTGTCTCTTGCTACTACTCATACTCAGGCACGTTACATGCTGCCTAAAATCATCAAAGGCTTTATCGAGCAATACCCTGATGTGTCATTACATATGAACCAAGGTACTCCTATGCAAATTTCCGAAATGGCTGCTAGCGGTTCAGTGGACTTTGCTATTGCCACAGAAGCAATGGAGCTGTTTAGTGATTTAGTGATGATGCCTTGTTATCAATGGAATCGTAGTATTGTTGTACCAAAAGATCATCCTTTGTGTCAGGTTTCAGAACTAACTTTAGAAGAAATAGCAAAGCATCCTATTGTAACCTATGTATTTGGTTTTACCGGGCGCTCTAAGCTTGATGAAGCATTTATGGAAAGAGGTCTGGCGCCTAAGATTGTCTTTACTGCGGCGGATGCTGACGTGATTAAAACCTATGTGCGCTTAGGCTTAGGTGTGGGTATTATTGCTAGTATGGCTCACGACGAGGAGCTGGATAGTGATTTAGTCTGTTTAGATGCGGGGCATTTATTTAGACCGAGTATTACGAAAATTGGTTTCCGTAGGGGCACATTTATTCGTGGTTTTATGTATGAATTCATGGAAAACTTTGCGCCACACTTAACGAGAACAATGGTGGACGAAGCCTATAGCTGTTCTTCGCGATTAGAGTTAGACGAGTTATTTCAACACGTTAAATTACCTGTTTATTAACGGTAATAGCGTAATGTTAACCTCTGATACACAAGAGTTTATAGTAGAGTAAAAAAGTGAATTAGAGCGGCAAAACAAAGATTATTAACTACACTTATAATTGTTCATATTGGCAGTGTAGGGAAAACGTTGTATGTCACGAAAATCTACTATTTTATCTATCGCTATTTTATTGATTGTGATTAATGGAGCCGTTGTAGCAGGGCTCTATTTCCTTGATTATATTTTTCAGCCTAGCGCTAAAGATATTGCTAATGAACAATTAGCCTTGGAACAACAGCAAAAAGCAGCCGAAGATGCCATTAAATACGCACATTTAGAACCTCTCCCGGAATTCAAGTCACGTGTTGGATACATAGCTTCTATGGGGGAGGCAGTAGAAATTTGTGAAAAAACTTTACAAGACAAAGAAAAAGCAAGAAAAAGCTGGTCGATTAACCATATGGAAAGCCGTTATCTTCCGCATGTAGAGCAGTATAAAGTCTTTTTAGATTACGTCACAATACCGTTGGCAGATGAAGAACCTAAGAGTGTGAAGGTGATTTGTGAGGTGGAAGAGGCCACCAAGCAAGTGTCTAACTGGAAGCCAATGAAGAACTAGTCGGTATCCCCCTTAATATTCATCGCATCCAATGTTGTTTATATACGCCACCATAGCACCGCTAATCTAGAGGTGGTTGAGAACATCTTTAACTAATTTAAAATAAATAGTGTAAATCTCTACTTCGCCATCGACTTTCTCAACCAGAAAAAACGGGGCTTTGCTGACCTCATATTGTTTAGCCAATAACATACCTTGGCTTTCTGGATTCGCCTCATCTGCAATGACTACTTCATTAATAAAGCGCATTTGGTCGGCAGCTTCCATTTTTTCCATAACTTCGCCACATTTTTTACAGGGCGAACCGTCAGCAAAAATCTTTTTAACGAATGTAATTTTATTAATGGTCATGATGTGTTTTCCAGCGTTATATTTAATTGCGCCTAGAATAACAAAATCCTCTCGTAGTCGAAAAGACTTTCCCTTTATAATGATAGAAATTTAGAGAATAACACCACCTTTGATGGCTTATGATTATGGTCTAACCGTTTGGCCCGTACAGGTTGACGTGAAAATAGTGTGTAGTGAGTGATAAATGGAAATTGTGTGTTTAGATTTAGAAGGCGTTTTGATTCCAGAGATATGGGTTGAATTTGCCAAGGTCACAGGTATAGAAGAGTTAACGGCGACCACTCGTGATATTGCTGATTATGACGTATTAATGCAGCAACGCATTGCGATATTAAAACAACACCGTTTGAATGTTGATGACATACACGCGGTTATTGCGTCATTATCACCTTTAGAGGGCGCAATGGAGTTTTTGGGGTGGCTACGAGAGTATTTTCAAGTGGTTATTTTGTCGGATACGTTTTATGAATTTGCGCAGCCGTTTATGCGCCAGTTGGGTTTTCCCACCTTGTTGTGTCATCGTTTGATTGTTGATCAGCAAGATATGATAAATGGTTATCAATTACGTCAAGAAGACCCCAAAAGACAGGCCATTCTTGCGCTGCAATCCCTTAACTATCGCGTATTAGCCGCAGGGGACTCCTATAATGATTTGACGATGTTACATCAAGCCGATGCAGGTATATTATTTAACGCGCCTACGTACATTACTGATGAATATCCGCATTTACCTGCGATATACGGTTACGATAATTTACAGAGAGAGTTAATAAAGGCAAGTGATCGCGAGATCATTATTGATTAAATTATAGCTGTGAGCGCTCAAGCTAAGCGTAATCACTGAAGGTGAGTAAAGCGTCCAAAATTTTATCGATTTTTGTCAAACTTTCTTGGTATTCTTCTTCGATATATGAATCGGCAACAATGCCGCCGCCGCCCCAACAAAAAAGTGTCTCGCCATCACAAGCAATAGTGCGAATAGTAATATTGCTATCCATATCGCCATTGTTATTAATGTAAGCAATGCTGCCGCAATAAATGGAACGTTGAGAGTCTTCTAGCTCTTCGATAATTTCCATCGCACGCTTTTTCGGTGCTCCGGTGATTGAACCGCCGGGAAAGCAGCCCTCGAATAGATCCATCGCGTTTTTACCATCAACTAATGTACCTTCTATGTTGCTCACTAAATGGTGTACATTAGGGAAGCTTTCTAAAGCAAATAATGCTGGCACGTGAATGCTGCCTGGTGTGCAATTTTTACCAAGGTCATTACGTAGTAAATCAACAATCATGACGTTTTCAGCTTGATTTTTGGCGCTGTTTTGTAAACGTTGTGCATTCTCTCTATCGGTGACAGGGTTGTTATCCCTAGCCATGGTGCCTTTAATAGGCTGAGTAAGTACCTGTTTTTTCTGGATTTGCAAGAACCTTTCTGGTGATAACGACAGTATCGCTTTGCCACCTAAGTCCATAAAGGCAGAAAACGGTGATGCCATCTCTTCTCGCAGTTTCAGGTAAGCAATATAAGGGTCTCCCTTATAGCTCGCTTTAAAACACTGGGAAAAATTAACTTGGTAACAATCACCAGCGTGAATGTAGTCGTTAATCGTGGTGAGCTTTTCATGATATTGCTGATTGGTAATATTTGCACTGAGCTTACCGATGGAAAATGTCGCGGAGCTGTTCTCATTTTTGACAGAAGCATCCTCGTTAGAGTCTAGGTGTTGCTTCATCGCCGAGATAAGCGATGGACTGCAGCTAGGTAAAGCGACAAGGTAGCAAGTCTGTACTTCGTGGTCTTGAACTACTGCCCATTCATACAAGCCAGCGACCATTTCAGGCAGTTTACAATCATTGGGCGAGCGTTGAGCTATATTGCTGTGTTGTCGCCCTAACTCATAACTGAAATACGCTAAAATTCCACCCGTAAAAGGTAAGCTATGTGGGGTATCGTTTTGATAGTGTTGAGTTAACTCCAGGCTTGCCTGATTAATTAACGTGAGAGCATTGTCGTTAGTCGTATCAATAAGAGTTTCTAGATAAGGGGAGGAAATACTGTTTTTATTTTCACTCGAACTATTCCTATCGCCCAAGGGGTATTGATAATTCATAATGCGGGTATGACCATCTACGGTGACCCAGCGGCGACTCGGTTGTGCAGTCATCACATCGAACCGGCCCGAGTAGCTTTTGGGCTTGCCACTGTCTAACCAGCAGGCGAAGGGCAGCCGCCTAATACGGTTAAATAACGCCGTGCTATCGGTATGGTAAGGGATCGAAATAATATGGTAGGGTGTAGGGGCTGTGGGCATAGTAAACAACTTATTAAACACAGGCGGTAGTTTACCGCCAAGCTTTAAAAGATAATACCTATTGTTGTCGTGATAATGCAGCCTAATGACTAAAGAATGAGTGATATATACTCTGTTGACTTCAGCACTGAGTATTTGGAGAGCAGGCATATGTTTTATCCATTAGAGCGGTTAATGAATTTATATGATGGCTATCAACGAGGCTTTACGGTTGAGGGACACTCGTTGCTATTAGTACAGGATAACGGTCGCTGTTATCTATTACGTAATCACTGTCCTCATCAACAAGCACCGCTAACAAATGCCACAATGAACAATGGCAACCTGCGTTGCTCTGTACACGGGATGGAGTTTGATTTGCTCACGGGAAAATCTAAGGATGGTTGTAGTAAAGCACTGCAATTTATCCGCGTTATTTATGAGGGGAGCCAGCTAGGAGTGGAGGTTTAATTCATCGAACACAACAAATAACGGCGATCATTATGATCGCCGTTATTTGTTGTAACAAAGATTATTGCTATGTTTTCACAAACGGCTAAATCAATATTAACGAATAGCTTTAGCTTGAGACACTGCGTTGCCAATATAGTTAGCCGGTGTCATAGCTCTGATATCGGCTTTAGCTGATTCTGGGATTTCTAGTGTATCCACAAATTCAGCTAAAATTTCAGGTGTAATAGTGACACCGCGAGTTAATGCTTTAAGTTTTTCATAAGGCTCATCAACACCGTAGCGACGCATAATCGTTTGGATCGGTTCAGCGAGCACTTCCCAGCTATTGTTTAGGTCAGCCGCTATTTTGGCTTCGTTTATTTCAAGTTTGCTTAATCCTTTTTGTAACGAAGCAAAAGCGATGCCGCAATAACCAAAGCCAACACCCATATTACGTAAAACCGTAGAATCGGTTAAGTCACGCTGCCAGCGAGAAACCGGTAGTTTAGCGGCTAGGTGACCAAATACCGCATTAGCAATGCCTAAATTACCTTCCGCATTTTCAAAATCGATAGGATTCACTTTATGCGGCATAGTAGAAGAACCTACTTCACCCGCAATCGTTCTTTGCTTGAAATACCCTAAAGAGATATAGCCCCAAATATCACGGCTAAAGTCGATCATAATAGTATTGCTACGAGCAATAGCATCAAATAGTTCAGCAATATAATCGTGTGGCTCGATTTGAGTTGTGTAAGGGTTCCATTGAATCCCTAAACTGGTTACAAAGCTTTCTGCATTCGTTTGCCAGTCAATATCACTATAGGCAGATAAATGCGCATTGTAGTTACCAACTGCCCCATTAATTTTACCTAATAGTGGAATAGCCTGTATTTGCTCTGCTTGTCGGCGTAAACGGGCGACCACATTGGCCACTTCTTTACCCACGGTCGTAGGCGAGGCGGTTTGCCCATGAGTTCTAGAAAGCATCGGTACAGCAGAAAATTCAACAGACATATCCGCTAAGGTATCAATAATTGTATTGAGTTGCTGGGCCAATACTTCGCGGCCAGTATTTAGCATTAATGCGTGAGAAAGGTTATTAATGTCTTCTGATGTACATGCAAAATGTACAAACTCTTTAACCGCATCTAATTCTGCATTGTCGGCAAAAGATTCTTTAATAAAGTATTCAACGGCTTTTACATCGTGATTAGTGACGCTTTCTATGTCTTTCACTCGTTGAGCATCGGCGACAGAAAAATTACCCACAATAGCATTTAAATACGCGTTTGCTTGATCGCTTAACGCAGGAACTTCTTCTATTTGTGGATGAGCAGCTAATTGCTGTAACCAGCGTATTTCCACTTCAATGCGATAGCGAATAAGTCCATATTCACTAAAAATAGAGCGATAGTTAGTTGTTTTGCTGCCATAACGGCCATCAATTGGGGATACGGCCGTAAGAGACGATAAATCCATAGATATATACCTAAGTAGAATGCTAGAAAAGTAGGGAGCTAGAAAAGGTCGTCATAATACCCGAAAACTGTCTTGGTGGCTAAAGGCTTTGCTATAACCCAATGAACTCATAGGGCGTAAATGTTGAAAAGGGGTTAAAAAGGAAGGGCTTATAGAGAACAGTTAAGTTAAGGGCGGATTATAAATAAAGCAAAGCTTTGCGCTCAATAGTGAATCGCATT
>JBLHVA010000063.1:0-8341 GCA_047630005.1 Candidatus Endobugula sp.
CCTCAAGGTATATGGTTTATTTACGATGGTGAGTGCCCCCTCTGTGCACAAGCCGCTTTAGCGTTGCGTATTAAAGAGGATTACGGTACTTTACATTTATTAGATGCTCGTGCAAATGTTGATCACCCTTTGATGCAAAAAATTAATGCAGCGGCTTATGACTTGGACGAGGGCATGGTCATTGTTGACGGGGATCGTTTTTATCATGGCAAAGACGCGTTGCGGTTTATGGCAAAATATGGCGAGGCGAAAGGCTTTTTTAATGTATTTACGCAGCTGTTTTATTGGTCTGAAACCATCGCTACCATTACCTATCCATGGCTGCGTGGAATACGTAACGCATTGTTGCGACGAAAAAAAATATCAAAGATTGACAACTTACAATTACAACAAGAGCCTATTTTTAAAGCTGTTTTTGGTGATGATTGGGAAGCACTTCCGTCCATCATGCATAAACATTATGCCAACCGACCTTATAGTAATGATGCCACCGTGGTTGAAGGGACGATGGATGTCACTTGTTCTGGCATGATTAGATATCTTTCCCCTCTGTTTTGGTTAATGGGCGGAATACCACCCGTCACTGCGACGAATGTCCCCGTGACAGTAAATTTTACGAGTGATAAAAATACCGCAGCCTTTCATTTTCACCGTGTGTTTTATTTTCATCATCGCAAGGCTTATTCTTTTCAATCCAATATGTTCTCAATTGGGGGTGATGAATTGATAGAGCGCATGCGCTTTGGTTTATGCTGGCGTTTGCGTTGCTGCTGGGAAGACGAAAAAGTAAAACTCAAACACCAAGGTTACGCATTACAACTTTTTGGGTGTTTAATTCCCCTGCCACTGACTCTACTATTAGGCGCTGGTAATGCGGAAGAAGTTGCCCTGAGCGATAATAGTTTTTCCATGCGCGTGGATATTACCCACCCATGGTGGGGTAATATTTATACCTATAAAGGCCAGTTTTCAGTCAAGTAATAAAAGGGAGTCGAATGATACAGCGCGTACTTATTATTGGCGGTTATGGAAATTTCGGACGTTATATTGCAAAAACGCTAGCGCAAGAACCTGCACTGCAGATTATTATTGCGGGGCGTTCAGCAGAAAAAGCCAATGCTTTTATCGCCACTATCGAGTCGGCTAACCCTCTTGAAGCGGCAAGGTTGGATATCGAAGGCGACCTAAGCCCGCATTAATTACCTTATCCCCCAATATTGTTATTCATACCTCGGGGCCTTTTCAGTCACAAAGTTATGATGTGGCCAAGTGTTGTATCGAGCAAGGCTGCCATTATATTGATTTAGCGGATGGACGTGACTTTGTCGCAGGTATTACCGCGCTGCATACGGCTGCGAGTAATCAAGGTCATTGTTGTTGTTTAGTGTCTTGGCTTTTATTATGGTTGTGACGCGTGATGTGGATTGGTATCAAATAGAAGAGGGTGCTAAACAGCAGTTAGTATCGGCTGCACCGAGTCAATCCAAATAGTCAGAAAAAAAATAGAGGCGTAAAGCCTCTATTTAATATGTAGTAGCGATAATTAAAGAGGGCGATTAAGCCCTCTTTGTTGTTTAGCTATTTACTGTTGCCTGACTCAGATCTGACAATTCACGTATCGCAATACTCAACATAGAAATGTCGCCATCGTTATGATTATTTAATTCGGTAATCATATGTTTCCAACGAGCGGTTAAGACTTCTTGTTCACCTAACCAATCATCTACTTTGGCTTGCACTGCATCTGCATCACATGCGTCGATACTGCCCAGCATGTTTTGCGTTAACTGTCGTTGCTGCCATTCAAGATCGTCACGTAGAGATTCTCTTGCTAGTGACTGCCAATGAGTAGTGGTAGGCATTTTCTTCTCTAGGTGCTCGGAGAAGTCGTCTAGGTCAAGCCTTTCCGCTAGGGTAAAGAAGCTACTGGCCACTATTGTGATGTCTTTATCTAGAGAGTTACTTGCCGAGATAATGCCAAGGAAGTCATAAAGGTATTCGCATGATGACAATGTTTCTGCCAGTGAAACCGGCGCGCCCATTGCGACGAGTTCGTCTTTTGCCGCTTTCCATTGCTCGTGCAGCGCTTCAGGCAATAATGTAGGTAATTTACTACCTAAGTTTTGAATGCGCTCTGCATATAAGCTAATTAATGTTGACGCGTTAAGCTGTGTACGATGGTTTTTAATTAACCATCGGCTTGCACGTCGCACTAATCGAGACACTCTTAACATCATGTGGTACTGCAGTTCGCTTTCTACTTTATAGTCAAGTGCTTCAATGGCTGACCAAATGTCGTTTAATGCAAAAATTTCTTTGGTCGCAATATAGGCTTTTGCAATATCAGCATGAGTCACACCGGTTGACTGTTGCATGCGGTCTAAGTAAGAAATGCTCAGATGATTAAAGATATCATTGGCGATTTGCGTCGCAATGATTTCTTTTTTCAGCGGGTGATTGTTTACCGCTTCTGGGAATTTCTTATTCAGTGGAGCAGGGAAAGCGGTCTCGATAGGTTGTGACATGTAGGCGTCATTACCGAGGTCAGCATGAATTAATGCCTCTTTCATATCCGCTTTAACGTACGAGATAAGAATACTTAACTCGGCCTGTGTTAAGCCTTCTTGACGACTCTTACGTTCTGCTAATGTTTCGTCCGTTGGCAAAAACTCTAATGCTCTATTGAGTTTTCCTGTGGATTCTAGGTACTGAATGACGCGACGATATTCTTCGGTACGGCGATGAGTTTCAATATAGCTTAGTGAAATAGCTTGGGTTTGTTGGTAGTTGTTCTTCAATACCAAATCAGCTACATCTTCTGTCATGCTTTCTAAGTAACGATTGCGTTGCTTCTCGGTAAGCTCACCATCTGCCACTTGCTTATCTAGCAAAATTTTGATGTTCACTTCGTGATCCGAGCAATCAACACCCGCAGCGTTGTCGATGAAGTCGGTAAAGACAGAACCACCATGTAGGCCGTATTCAATACGTGCTTTTTGTGTGATGCCTAAGTTACCCCCTTCGCCAATAACACGGCACTGGAGGTCTTTAGCGTCGACACGCAAAATGTCATTCGCTTTATCGCCGACATCGGTATGAAGTTCGGTGCTAGCTTTTGCATAAGTACCAATGCCGCCATTCCACAACATATCTACCGGTGCTTTTAGTAGCAGAGAAAGTAGTTCACTTGGCGGCACTACTTTTTTGGTAGTGCAAACCAATGCCTGAATCTCTGGTGATAAGCTAATGGATTTAGCCGTGCGACTAAATATTCCACCACCTTTAGAGATTAATTTTTGGTTGTAATCTTGCCAAGATGAGCGAGGCATGTCGAATAAGCGCTGTCGCTCGACAAAGCTACTTGCTGTGTCTGGGTTTGGATCAATAAATATATGCATGTGGTTAAATCCACTCACCAATTTTATTTGATCGGATAACAACATGCCGTTACCAAATACGTCACCTGACATATCGCCAATACCGACAACGGTGAACGGTTCTTTCTGAATGTTCATGCCTTTTTCACGGAAGTGGCGTTGTACGCTCACCCATGCGCCGCGAGCAGTAATACCCATTTTTTTATGGTCGTAGCCGTTACTTCCGCCAGATGCAAATGCATCACCTAGCCAATGGTTGTATTCGATGGATATTTCATTCGCGATATCAGAGAAGGTTGCTGTGCCTTTATCTGCGGCGACAACAAGATAGGTGTCATCATCATCGTAACGCACCAAGTCTTTTGGTGGTACGACTTCGCCTGCATTCAGGTTGTCAGTGAGGTCTAATAGGCCGCGAATGAAGAGTTTGTAGCATGAAATCCCTTCGGCTAAAAATGCATTACGATCGGATGCCGATGGTAGTTGTTTGGCAATGAAGCCGCCTTTAGCTCCCACGGGTACGATTACCGCATTTTTAACTTGCTGCGCTTTTACCAGTCCTAGTACCTCTGTACGAAAATCTTCAGATCTGTCTGACCAGCGCAAACCGCCCCTAGCGACTTTGCCACCACGTAAGTGAACGCCTTCGACTCTTGGCGAGTAAACGAAGATTTCAAACATAGGTCTTGGTAATGGGATGTCTTTAATTAGACTAGGGTTTAATTTTAAGCTGAGATAATCTTTATAGTCCGCGCCATCAAGGCCTTTTTGGAAAAAGTTTGTGCGCAAAGTAGCTTGTATTAGTTCGATATATTGTCTGAGAATTTTATCTTCACTCAAACTTTCAACTTGTTCAAATAAACTTTCCAGTTGTTCAATGATACGCTGAGCAGTTTTTTCAGAGCGTTTTTTGCCAGGATTGAAACGGCAATCGAAAAGTCCAATTAGTTTTTTGGCAATACTTGTATGATTGACTAAAGAGTTGGCAATATACTTCTGGCTGAAGCCCATTTTTATTTGCTTCATGTAACGTGAATATGCGCGAAGCATGCTGACTTGTCGCCACGTAACACCGGCTTTTAAAATGAGTTCGTTAAACGTATCGTCGTCGGCCTTTTTTTGCCAAATCGCACTGAAGGCTTCCGATAGGTTTTCTTTGTGTTCACTCGGGTCAAGGTCTGGATTGAATGGCGAATCTACGGTAAACGTATGAATCCAGAAGGTTTCTTTTTCTTGTTCGATTTCATAAGGCAGTTCTTCCAATACCTTTAAACCGAAGTTTTCTAATACTGGAATCATATCGGACAACGAGAGCTGTGTGCCTTTATGGTAGATCTTTATCTTTAGTTCATTGTCTTGCGCACTAATTAAGCGATAAAAGCTAACCGTTAGTGAATTATCATCTTTGGCAAGTTTTTGTATTCTTTCAATGTCAGCAACGGCTACTCGTGGATTGTTTTCTTCAATGTAGCTAGTAGGGAATGCATTACGATATTGACGGTAGAGGGTAATGCCTTTTTCTTCGCCGACGGCATCGTTCAGTGCTGATTGTAAATCTTCGTTCCAGTCTCTAGCGAGTTCGATGATTTCAGATTCAATTTCTTGTTGATGCAATTCGTTTTTTAATGGTGCCTTTAATCTAAAGACAAAACGGCATCGAGCCAGTGACGACTCACTAAAAAAGTTGCTGGTAGTCGAGCTTTCACTTTCAATATGACTTGATAGCAAGTCGTAAATTTGTTCTTGTAGTTTTGATGTTAAGCGATTTCTTGGTGCATATAAGATGGCGGTGATGAATTTGTTGTCGATACTTTCTCGTAAAAACAATTTAATTTTTGCACGTTCGCGCATAAACAAAACACTTCGCCCAGCATTCAGTAGATATTCATTTGATGCTAAGAACAGCTCATCTTTTGGAAAGGTGTTGAGAATCCTAGACAGTTCGAAGTAGTCGTAGGTATCTACTGCAATTGACGACTCATCTAGAATGTCTTGAATTTTTTGTCGGATAACCGGAATATTGTTTGCACTGTTGGTATACACATTGTGTTTGTATAAACCCATAAAGCGATATCCACCAATGATATTGCCTTTGGCATCAAACTTTTTAACGACGATATAATCAGAATAAGACGACCTATGTACTGATGAGATGTGGCCTGACTTTGCAAAAATAATAGGTTCGTGCGTTTTTGCAATATCAAGCTGATCTTGCGTCATTTTTTCGAAATGTTGCGCTTTCGGCTGGCCGTACTGACGGAATAAGCCTAACTCGGTATTCTTGACTGGCTTTACGCCTTCTTTATCTACGGTGTATTCATCGAAGGCGAGAAAAGTAAAGTGGCCATCGTTCATCCACTGTAAAAATGCTTTGGACTCTTTTAATGCTTCGGGTGTTACTTGTTTAGAGCTTTTATCTAGATCTGCAGAAATAGAGTTAATCATTGCAGACATTGCAAGATAGTCTTGCGCGACTGTATCGGTGTCATCAATGGTTTGATTGATGAGCTTGCGCATATCTTTGATGTGATCGTTATGTGAGTGATGGTCTATTTCAATGTATAGCAGCATCTCGTTAATGCTAGATGCATCATTTGAAATGGACTTAATGTCGCCTTTTTGTGAGCGTTCAACAGATAAGTATGAGTGGAATAGGTTGTGTATTTTGATGTCTTCGCGCGTTAGGGTGTTTCGAATGGAATCGATTAAATAGCGAAGGTTCGTGTGATGAAGAAGAACGATGGTGTGCGGGCTCTGCCAGCCATGTTCTTCGACATTTGGATTGAATATAATCGCCTTTTCTTTAGGGGCGTTTTGTATTTTTCGATACAGGGTTGTCATTAAACCTTGTAGGTCTTCATCCGTGTAACGAGCGATATCTTCGTTATCAATATGGTTGAAAAAGCTAGAAATGAGCGTGGCGAAAAGCGGTTGATCTTTTTTGGGGATACGAGCGCTTATTTCGGCAGCAGCTTCGTTAATTCTCACCTTGGGTTTAGTAGGCGTTTGAATAGTCATTGATTCCTCGTGACATATTAGTAGTGTGTGATTGTTTAAGACTTATTGGGTAGTATGCCAAAGTGTATATGCGATGCGATTGGCATAGTGCTCGGTGTATGGTGGAAGCAGTATTAGTATAGGCGTTAATATAAAGGCCAGTTATTGGTCGTTTTATTATTATGTTGGTGAATGTCTCTATCACTTGGTGAATAGAGCATACTGCGTTTTTCATTTGTAGAGTGTCTTATGACCAATAGGGTAAGAAGCTTTGGCATCATTAAATATTATCACGCTATGATAGCGTAAGAAAATTGCAACAAAGCCACTTGTACAATATAGGTTATATCTGTTTTATTTGGCAAGTATTTTTTGATTTTAGTCTATAAAAAACGTATTTAACGTGAGATCTACTATGAATAAGAATGTCAGGCTTGCTATAAGGACTGTAGATGGGTTGTGACTAGCTGTTTCCCCCCCTTTATACCAACACATTGTTAATGTTGATATAAAGGGGAAAGGTAAAGAATGTTATGAAAACGAGCAGATCTTTATAGCTGTTTAAAAACCAAAGAGGCGTTAGTGCCGCCAAAGCCAAAGCTGTTAGATAGCGCGTGCTGAATGTTGATATTGTCTTGGCGTTCGGTCACGATAGGCATGCCTAAAGCTTCATCGTCTAGCGTGTCGACATTGGCAGAAGCGCAAATAAACTTATGTTTCATCATTAGCAAAGTATAAATGGCTTCTTGGACGCCTGTGGCTCCAAGGGAGTGACCAGCCAGTGACTTTGTTGAGCTAATAGCAGGGATGTTATCAGCAAAAACTTCCTTAACGGCTCGAAGCTCTGCAAGATCTCCTACGGGAGTGCTGGTGCCGTGCGCATTAATATAATCAATAGGCCCGTCTATGTCTGCGATGGCTTGGCGCATGCAGCGAGCAGCGCCTTCACCAGAAGGTGCTACCATATCGTAACCGTCAGAGGTGGCGCCATAGCCAACTAGTTCGGCGTAAATAGTTGCACCACGTGCTTTTGCGTACTCATACTCTTCAAGAACGACGCAGCCACCGCCGCCAGAAATAACGAAGCCATCACGATTGGCATCATATGCTCTAGATGCTTGTTCTGGAGTATCGTTATATTTGGTTGATAGCGCACCCATAGCATCAAATAGGCAGCTCATTGACCAGTGTAGCTCTTCTGCACCACCAGCAAAGACCACGTCTTGCTTACCTAATTGAATGAGCTCCATTGCATTACCTATGCAGTGCGCGCTTGTTGCGCATGCAGAAGATATAGAATAGTTTACGCCTTTGATCTTAAAGGGTGTGGCTAAGCAAGCAGATGTTGTGCTGCCCATGGTTTGAGTGACACGATAAGGGCCAACACGTTTTAAGCCGCGTTCACGCAATATGTCTGCAGACTCTACTAAGTTGGATGAGGATGCACCGCCAGAACCGACAATAATACCTGTACGTTCATTCGAAACCTGATCGTCTGTTAGGCCAGAATCATCAATCGCTTGTTGCATAGCGATATAGTTGTACGCTGCAGCATCGCCCATAAAACGTAATGTTTTACGGTCAATGTGTTCTTTGACGTCGATATCAATACTGCCGGCGATATGGCTGCGAAAGCCCATGTCGGCGTAATCTTGTTGAAAAGAGATGCCCGACTTTCCGTCTTTTAGAGCGTTTAGAACGGTGTCTTTATCGTTGCCTAAACACGATACAATCCCCATTCCTGTAACAACAACGCGCTTCATACTTACACCTCTCAAAAATGAATCAAAATTACCGAACGTTAGCTTTGAGTGACCAGCGTCACTTCAGGCGAGCTATTATGCCACAAAAGACGTTGTTTAGATTAAAAGGAATCAGTGTTGGTGAATAGACCTACACGAAGGTCTTTAGCGGTATATATCTCTTTGCCGTCAACGGAGACGCTACCATCGGCAATTCCCATGACC
>JBLHVA010000064.1:0-8274 GCA_047630005.1 Candidatus Endobugula sp.
AAAAAAGCGTTTGAAGAAAAGAAGTTTCGAGCTGTATCTAACTTACTTGCTCAAGGCATGAAATCTCTAGATAGAGGTGATATGAAAGAAGCTTTAGGTGTTCGTTATTCAGTTAACGAAAAGTTAACATTATTGCCTGCTCCACCTAATAAGATAATGCTCCAATTAGATAGTTTAAATGCGGCTATTGAAAAGCTACTTGATTGGCAGGATTACGCAGTGGTGCCTAAAAAGGAGGCGCTGATTGCGTCGATGCAAGAGTTGATTGATGTGGGACTTTCGCCGGATATATTAGCGAAAAAAATAAAAAAGTTACAGGATGAATGGCAAGCACTTCGCCAACACGGTAAAAATCAGCATCAAGAATTATGGGAAAGATTCAGTCAGCTGGCGAATGATGCCTATGTCCCTTGTCAAATATATTACCAAGGTTTGGCTGGTGAGCGCCAACAAAACCTAGAAAAACGGAAAACGGTTGTGCAGCAGCTAAAGGATTATTTGTGTGGTAATGACTGGAACGATGCTGATTGGAAAAAAGTAGAGATAATTTTGCAAGCAGCACGAAAAGAATTTTATAGTTACGTCCCTGTCGAAAGAAAAATAAATAAAGCTATCGTGTCAGATTTTGATGTTGCGATACATGCACTTCAAGCGAAGTTAAGTGAGGGGTATGCTAAGAATAGTGCTATTAAAGTTCAAATGATTCAGCAGGCTACAACGCTAGAAGATCATGGTAATGTTGATCAGGCGATTAGTGAGGTTAAACGTTTGCAGGCGCTATGGAAAAATGTGGGTCGATGTAGCTATAAAGAAGATCAAAAACTATGGCGTGAGTTTCGCAAGCATTGTGACTCACTTTTCGCTAAAAAAGCGTCTATTATTGCTGATCAAGAAAGTGACAAGAAGAGTAATTTGACTAGCGCTCAGGCTCTTATTGCTAAGGTGGATGCTTATTTAGTGTTGTTAGGCGAAGACTTTTTGGCAATGCGTAGTGCTTGTCAAGATGATCGAGAAGCCTTCTCGAGTCTAGGCGAGCTACCTGCTTATGCAAAAAATAAAATCAATGATGACTTTTTTAAAAAAATCACACAGATTGAAATAAAAGAATCTCTGGTTCTTGAAGAAATTAATCGGCAATCATGGGAAGACTTCTTCAGTTTATTGACGAAAATTAATCGCTCTCAATATGAAATGCTATCTTCGAATGAGGACTCGCCTAATGCACTACAAGTATTAGCTAAAGACGTTAGTCAAGTGAAGCGCTTACCTGCAGGTGGTCGAGATGTGCTTAATGATAGACTTCAGCAGGTGCTCAAAAGTGAGCCGTTTGATCAGAGCAGTAATATAGAGCGATTGACATTGCTTTGTATTCGTACAGAGGTTGCGTCTGATACGATATCGCCTGATAGCGATAAAGAATTGCGCATGGAGTATCAAGTGAACTTATTAAAACAGGGGTTTGGGTGTGCGCTGCAAGTGAATAATGCACCGGAAGTTATAGGGTTTGAATGGGCAGTAATTGGCCCCGTCGATTCGGAAACCTACAGGGTTTTATTTGAACGTTTTTATACTGTATGGAAGAAGTTACAATAACTTTAGTTTTGAATGTGTTTTTTGTATATAAATATTTAATCTAGAAACGGCAGTTGAGCGCGAAAAGCTTCCACTCACGCCTCTGACCTACATTCCTGTAGGCAAAAGTGCGTAGACTTTCGTGATCCAATAGTCGTTTCTAGGTTTAATTAAGAATAATCAATAAAGGTTGTGTTGATGTTGGAACTAACGCTTTATGAAACCCGTGTGCTCGGTTCTCTAATAGAAAAATCATTAACGACTCCGGACCAGTACCCACTATCGCTTAATGCGTTGGTCAGTGCGTGTAACCAAAAAAGTAATCGCGATCCTGTAATGGAGTTGAGAGAATTGCATGTGCAAGAATTGCTTGATAATCTGTCTGAAAAACGCTTGGTCTCCAATGTCATCATGGGTAACCGCGTTCCAAAGTTTAAACAGCGATTTTGCAATACAGAATTTTCAGATATACATTTAAATCCACAGGAGTTGAGTCTTATTTGCACTTTGTTCTTACGAGGCCCGCAGACGCCGTGAGAATTGCGTTCGCGGGCAGGTCGCCTTTACGCTTTCTCTAGCTTAAGTGAAGTAGATGAAACCCTTGACGTTTTGCAGTCACGTCCAGATGGCCCCTTTGTTGTGCGTCTATCGCCAGAGCTTGGGAAGCGAGAGGCGCGTTATGCTCATCTGTTGTCAGGTTCTGTGAAGGTTGCATCGGTATTACCGGATAGTGACGATATTAATAAGACTCCCATACAGAATGACGATCATGAAAAGCGTATTCTTGCCTTGGAAGAAGAGTTAGCTCAGCTGTATGATGATATTAAGCTTCTCAAGCAGGCATTTGATCTATAGTCGGATTTAGTCGTATTATCGCCAGTAGTCTAGCCATGCAGTCATGACTTTTTTAGAGTATTTGTAAGTGCCGTAGCTACCATTGTAACGAGCCAAGGCATTGGCAATATGGCCTTTTTCTCTATCAATATAGTGTTTTAGAATAGTGCAGCCGTAACGTAAGTTGGTTTCCAAATCGATAAGGCTGTCATCAGTACGGCCAATTTCTTTCTTCCAAAACGGCATTACCTGCATCATACCTTGTGCGCCAACGTATGAAACTGCATAAGGATTAAATGCACTCTCAATTTGAATGACCGCCAATACTAATTCCGGTTCTAGTTGCGCTTGCGTTGCCGCATGGTGAATTTCTTGTAAAAAATTGAAACGCTTTTTGGGATCTTTAATGTAGCGTTTTAATTTTTCTGACATGGCGACTAACCACACTTCAGCATCGAAGCGATCTTCAAAACCCTCTGATTGGTTAATTGATTTTAACAGCGCTTGGCGAAGCGCCTCGTCTACTGCTTTTGTTTCGGTCGGTGTTGTTGCACTGGCATGAGACGTATGAGGCGCGATAAAACCACCCCAAGCCATGATGAAAAGCATGGCATAGAGTGTTTTTGTGGAAAGTAATACTTCGCCACACCGCATAAATAATCCCATGGCTATTTAATCAGCCTGAGATGCTAAAAAATTAATAACGCTGTTGGCGTCTATTTCTTGCTTCTCGTTATCACGACGACCTTTGTATTCCACTTGCCCGTTTTCTAAGCCTCGGTCGCCTACTACAATGCGATGAGGAATTCCCACAAGTTCGGTATCCGCTAACATAACCCCTAAGCGTGCTTTTGGTTCGTCCATATAAATGACATCGTAGCCAGCTCGTTGTAGCTCATCATAAAGCGCATCGCACTTTTCACTAACTGCAGTCGATTTATGGGCATTAATAGGAATAAGAGCGACGTGGAATGGGGCGAGTGCGGAAGGCCACATAATGCCATTCTCATCGTTGTTTTGCTCTATAGCCGCAGCAACTACACGAGTTACCCCAATACCATAGCAACCCATAGTAATAGCTTGCGCCTTCCCGTTCTTGTCCAACACGGTGGCATTCATTGTTGTACTGTATTTTGTACCTAGTTGAAAAATATGACCAACTTCGATGCCACGTTTAATATCGAGCGTGCCATTACCGCAAGGGCTAGGGTCTCCCACCATTACGTTGCGTATATCAACTACTTCGCCTACCTCACAATCTCTTTCCCAGTTTACGCCAGTAAGATGAAAGCCAGCCTTGTTGGCGCCACAGCAAAAGTCATTCAATACCGCTGCACCACGATCAACATAGGTTTTAATGCTCAGTCCTTTAGGCCCTAGAGAGCCAACTGTGCAACCGATGACTTCTTTGATACGTTCTTCTGGTGCAAAGGTAAGTGGTACAGCAATACCGGCTAATTTTTCTGCTTTGATCTCATTCATTTGATGATCACCGCGAAGAACGAGCGCCACTAATGGGGCTTCTTCGCTTTTTTCTGTTGCTTCGCCTAGAACAATCAATGTCTTCACACTTTGCTGCGGTGTTAGGTCGAGAAAGTCGCATACCGCTTCTATGGTATGTTGATCGGGTGTGGCTACCTCTGCCAAATCAGTAGTTGCAGCTTGACGTGTGCGTGTTTCTATCGCTTCTGCCATCTCTACATTTGCTGCATAGTCGCTACCATCGCTAAAGGCGATATCGTCCTCACCGCTACTCGCAAGTACATGGAACTCGTGAGAGCCTGAACCACCAATAGAACCATTGTCTGCAATTACTGGGCGATAATCTAAACCAATGCGATCAAAAATATTACAGTAGGTTTGATGCATCACATCGTAGGTTTCTTGCAGTGACGCTTGGTCGATATGAAATGAGTAGGCGTCTTTCATAATAAATTCACGCGAGCGCATAATGCCAAAACGTGGACGAATTTCATCGCGGAACTTAGTTTGAATTTGGTAAAAGTTAGCGGGTAATTGTTTGTAGCTGTTGACGTCGTTACGCACTAAATCAGTAATGACCTCTTCGTGTGTCGGGCCTAAACAAAACTCTCTTTGATGGCGATCTTTAATGCGTAGCAATTCTGGCCCATATTCTTGCCAACGTCCTGACTCTTGCCATAATTCAGCGGGTTGTACTACCGGCATTAATACTTCTTGTGCGCCAGACTTATTCATCTCGTCACGAATAATATGCTCGACCTTACGTAGTACGCGTAAACCTAGAGGCATCCACGTGTACAGCCCCGATGCTAGCTTACGCACAAGACCGGCGCGTAACATAAGCTGATGGCTGATGACTTCTGCATCCGCAGGAGTCTCTTTTGAGGTGGAGAGTAAAAAACGGCTAGCGCGCATTGAGTATGTATCCTTGGTGTCGAGAGATTTATGCAGACATCTCATGATATAAAATAATGAGTAAAGGATGTATTCTAAGAGAGATCATTCATAAGGTACAGAATAAACCGGAGTTCTTGCAATGTTTACACTACATGAGCGCTTAGTCGCGGATTCTATACGGGTAGGTGAGCTGCCTTTATGCGCATTACTACTAATAAACGATGCTAATTATCCATGGTTTGTATTGGTACCTAAGCGAGTAGAAGTTAGAGAGATTTATCATCTGGATAAGGTTGATAGGCTTCAGCTATTGGGGGAGTCATGTGTGCTGTCAGAAGTGATGGAGGCGGTATTTACTCCATTAAAAATGAATATTGCTGCATTGGGCAATATGGTGCCGCAGTTACATTTACATCATATTGCTCGTTTCTCTGATGATGCAGCGTGGCCTAATCCGGTATGGGGAATGGTTCCAGCTAAAATATATGATGGCGAATCACAAGAAAAGATAATATCTTTGATGCAGCAGGGTTTTGATAATACAAACTTGAGGCTTGAGGTTTGAGACGAAGCAGAGGCATCGTCTCAAACTAGCTATTGTTATAGCGCCATTTCTTTTAGTTTCTTCAGTGGACGTATTTTAACGGCTGTGCTAGCAGGTTTTGCAGCAAAAGTCGTTTCTTCGCCGTTGAAAGGGTTGATGCCTTTGCGTGCTTTACGCGCTGGTTTTTTCACCGTGACGATTTTCATCAAACCTGGTAGTACGAATTCGCCACATGCACGTTTTTTGATATGACCTTCAATTAGATCACTCACTTCGTCCAGTACGGATTGTACTTGTTTTTTGGTTAATTCGGTGTTTTCAGCAATTTGTGCAACCATTTGTGTTTTGGTTTGACGCTCAGAAATTGCTTTGATTTTTTTAACCACAGGTGCTTTTTTTGCGACAGGTTTTTTAGCAGCCATAATCTGTTCCTTTTTTATAATGATGTAAGTAGGTGTAAATTATATTTGAGAGTGAAGTCTTTAATACGCTTCAAGATCAACTTGTGGCAATTTATAAAGCATTCTGCCTATCTCGGCAAGTAGAAAGGCTATTTTTTAGGGTTTACACGCATTTTTAGAAAAAATACCTGCTTTCTTTTCCTATTCAGTAATCTGGTGTTGACTTCTTGCCTTTATCAATAGAAAGTTTTCTGCCATTTGTTTTACTTTTATTACTCATTATTATCGATATAAGCCTATTGCGATGGTTTATGCAAATGGGGAGCTGGGTTATACTTCCCGTCTTTTGAATATACTGCGAATGAACTAGGGAATGCTAGCGTAATGCCTATATATGAATACCAGTGTGGCGACTGCCAACACTCACTAGAAGCCTTGCAAAAAATGGCAGATGCACCACTAACAGATTGTCCTGAATGTGGGAAACCTAGTCTAGTTAAAAAAGTATCTGCAGCAGGCTTTCGACTGTCAGGCAGCGGTTGGTATGAAACCGATTTTAAATCGGGCAATAAGAAGAACTTAGCTAGCAATAGTTCATCGTCCGACTCGTCAAGTTCGGCATAAGCTGATGATGACACCAATAGACCAGATAACTGGCTATTCACTTATTTCACCTACTTAAACAGGAACAGACTATGCGCAGTGAATACTGTGGTGCGCTTAACACCGAATTTATTGATCAAACCGTAACCTTGTGTGGATGGGTTGACCGTCGTCGTGATCACGGTGGGGTTATCTTTATCGACCTTCGTGATCGTGATGGTATTGTGCAAGTGGTATTTGACCCTGACGGTAAGGAAAACTTCGCCTCAGCAGATAAAGTACGTAGTGAATATGTGCTACAGGTGACAGGTAAAGTCCGTGCACGTAGTGGTGCTACCGTGAATAAAAATATGCCTACCGGTGAAATAGAAGTATACGGTACTGACTTAGTCATTCTAAATGCCTCAGAAACACCCCCGTTTCCATTAAATGAGCATAATACGGTGGGCGAAGATGTCCGTTTAAAATTCCGTTATTTAGACTTGCGCCGTCAAGAAATGCAAAATAACTTGCGTATTCGCTCTAAAGTCACGACTGCAATGCGTAATTACTTAGATGATAACGGCTTTTTAGATATCGAAACGCCAATCCTTACTCGTGCGACGCCAGAAGGCGCGCGTGATTATTTGGTGCCATCACGTACTCATGAAGGCAAGTTTTTTGCTTTACCGCAATCGCCACAGTTATTTAAGCAATTACTAATGGTGTCGGGTTTTGATCGTTATTATCAAATCGCTAAATGTTTCCGCGATGAAGATTTACGTGCAGATCGCCAACCAGAATTCACCCAAATCGATATTGAAACCTCATTTATGAGTGACGAACAAATCATCTCGATTACCGAAGGGATGATCAATGCTTTGTTTAAGTCGCAAATGGATATCGATTTGGGTAGCTTCCCACGTATGCCTTATTCAGAAGCGATTGCACGATACGGTTCAGATAAGCCAGATTTGCGTATTCCACTAGAATTAGTGGATATTAAAGATCTACTGACGGATGTTGAGTTTAAAGTATTCTCTGGCCCAGCAAACGACCCTAAAGGCCGTATTGCTGCAATCAATATTAGTGGCGGTAACGATAAGCTAACCCGTAAACAAATTGATGCTTATACCAAGTTTGTTGGTATTTACGGTGCAAAAGGTTTGGCTTATATTAAAGTTAACGATAAAAATGATATCGAGAACGGCTTACAGTCGCCTATCGTTAAATTTTTACCGAATGACGTACGTACTGCCATTGTTGAACGTTTAGGCGCTGAGAACGGCGACTTAATCTTTTTTGGTGCAGACAAAGCCAATATTGTTACCGAATCATTAGGTGCGTTACGTTGTAAATTAGGTGAAGACTTAGACTTGTACACTTGTGAATGGGCTCCATTGTGGGTTGTTGATTTTCCAATGTTTGAAAAAACAGATAGTGGTTGGACGTCATTGCATCATCCGTTTACTGCGCCAGCGTGTTCACCAGAAGCGTTGAAGGCAAATCCCGGTGAGGCATTATCTGTCGCTTATGACATGGTGCTTAACGGTACTGAACTGGGCGGAGGTTCAATTCGTATTCATGATCTTAAAATGCAACATACTGTATTTGAAATCTTAGGTATTGGTGAAGAAGAGCAGCGTGAAAAGTTTGGCTTCTTGTTAGATGCACTACAATACGGAGCACCGCCGCACGGTGGATTGGCATTCGGTTTAGATCGTCTTATTATGTTGATGACCGGCAGCGCCTCTATTCGCGACGTCATTGCATTTCCCAAAACTCAAACGGCAGCGTGTGTGATGACAGATGCACCGGGTGGCGTTGATCGCAAACAGCTACGCGAATTAAACATTGCCTTGGCTGCAAAAGCCGAGAAAAAAGTAGAAGAAAAAGCGGGCGAATAGTGCCGGCAAACGCTTAACGACATAAATTATTTTTTTGTCGTTAAGCGTTTATGAC
>JBLHVA010000065.1:0-8250 GCA_047630005.1 Candidatus Endobugula sp.
GCTTAATGCTCTCTACTTCACCAACGCCTTCAATGCGAACGTATTTAGGTGCAGGCGATCCTTGCTGTTCGCCAAGGTTTTTATAGAAGTCCACTAAAGGTTCTGTTTGCTGATGATAAACATCCAAGCGCTTGCGAATAGTGATTTCTTGATCATCTTCACGCTGAATTAACTCTTCACCGGTGTCGTCATCAACACCTTCTGTTTTAGGTGGATTGTATATTAGGTGATAAATACGACCCGATTCTTTATGTACTCGACGGCCACTTAGGCGAGAGACGATTTCTTCGTCTTCGACATATATTTCAACGACGTTATCAATAATAACGCCCGCATCTTTCATTGCATCGGCTTGCGGGATGGTGCGAGGAAAACCATCTAGCAAGAAACCTTTCTCACAATCGGCTTGCTGAATGCGTTCTTTTACTAATGCGATGATGATATCGTCAGAGACGAGTCCACCGGATGACATGACATCTTTAACCTGCAATCCTAGTTCAGTGCCAGCATTAACTGCAGCACGTAGCATATCGCCAGTTGAGATTTGAGGAATACCGAACTCTTCGGTCATCAGTTTAGCTTGTGTTCCCTTACCGGCACCGGGGGCACCTAATAATATAATTCGCACAGATATAGCTCCTGTCACTCTATCAAATAGATGATATTAATTTATGATGATTGATCAATGGTCGCGATAACCATGAGTTTTAATCTCGTTTTACACTTTACTTATTATTTTTTTCACACTTTCACTAAATATTCTTTACTAAACACTTTTCGCTAAGCATATTTTTATAAAAAAACTGTAGTCGTGATTCAGTATTTTGCCACTTATCCGCTAAAGATACCGCAGCGTAATGACAATAACACCCTGCAAACAAGCATTTTTTAGCAGTTTAAAACACGATAACACGTTGCTATTAATAGGCTCAACCTAAAATTGCAGTCATTTTGCGTTATTGATACTTTTGTCATCATTCAGCGCTATTTGCCTTATCTACTGTAGCAGACATAAGCTTCTGCTTAGCCATTTCCCAGCGAGTGTCTAATGCCTGTTCCTCTAACGAAGATAGCTCTACGTTGTCAGCCAACGCCTGCGACTCCATTATTCTAAAGCGAGATTCGAATTTTTGACTGGATTTACGACAGGCGGTTTCGGCGTCTATCTTCAAATGTCTGGCGAGATTAACCAAGGTAAACATCACATCGCCCAGCTCGTCTTCTATTGCCGCTAAGTTATTTGTTGGTTCTGCTGTTTTTCGTTCTTTATTGAGCTCTTCCTTTAGCTCTGTCATTTCCTCGTTTAACTTTTGATATACACCCTCAATATCGTTCCAATCAAAGCCTACGCTAGCTGCACGCTTTTGTAGTTTTTGCGCCCTAATCAAGCTAGGAAAGGCACTTGGCACATCATCCATCACACTACGGCAGCCTTTGGCGTCGCGTTCCTGCTGTTTAGTGGTTTCCCATGCTTGCTTGATCTCGCGTTCCATCGCACGGCGAGCTTCCGGCGTGACCGATGGCGATATGCGGCTTTCTAGCGTGCCGTCAGGGAATACATGGGGATGGCGACGAATTAATTTCGCGGTTAGGTCCATCACTATCTGCTCAAAGGTAAAGGCTTGCTCTTCTTTACCTAGCTCGCTATAAAAAATCACTTGGAAAAGTAAATCACCCAACTCTTCTTTGAGCTGCTGACTATCGCCCTGCTCTATGGCATCAACGACTTCGTAAGCTTCTTCCAGCGTAGAGGGTGCGATACTGTAATAGGTTTGCACTTGATCCCAAGGGCAACCGTACTCTGGCTCGCGCAGTCGCATCATTACGGTGAGTAGATCATTTATTGCTGTCATCGGAGATTAATTCTTACGTCTTGCCATTGCGATATTGGGCAGTTGGTTAAGCCGTGCAAGGATATGACTGAGGTGAGTAAAGTCACGTATATCAATAGTCACCACCATAGAAACAGTGTTCAAGCCTCTATCGGATAGGGTTTGCATTGCACTGACATTGATCCGTGCGCTATCTAGCACTGCGGTCACGTCTCGCAATAAACCGATACGATCATAAGCATCTATCAACACATCTACCGCATAGGTTTGCGTTGGCGCCTCACCCCACTCGACCTCAATGATACGAGCAGGCTCATCTGCCGCTAGCTGCAATATATTACGACAGTCTTTACGGTGAATAGATACACCTTTTCCTAAGGTAATATAACCCATAATTTCATCACCGGGCAAAGGATTACAACAATGAGCGATGTTGGTTAATAAATTACCTACGCCATCAATGTAGACATCAGTGCCTGCTGTTGTTGGGGTTTTATTCGAAAAGTTAATTTCTTTTTGTTCTGGGACATTCGGCTCTAATAACTTTTGTGAGGCTCTCAGTACTTGCGCAAGCGTAATATCGCCAGAACCTACATGCGCATATAAATCGTCTAGCTCGCTGTGTTTAAGCACTTTTAACAGTGACTCAAAATCAATATCTTGAATACCCAATCGCCGTAATTCTTTATCCAAGACCGCACGACCATCGGCAATATTTTGCTCCCGCGCTTGTTCGCCAAACCACTGCCTAACTTTGGCCTTAGCACGCGAAGTATGTAAATACCCCAAGCCCTCCATTAGCCAATCTCGGCTAGGCACAGTTTGCTTGCCGGTGAGAATTTCGACCTGATCGCCAGTTTTTAGCTCATGATTTAACGGGACTATTTTACCGCCCACTTTTGCACCGCGACAACGATGACCGATTTCTGTATGTACCCGATAAGCAAAGTCGAGTGACGTTGCTCCTACAGGTAAATCAATTACGTGGCCTTCGGGCGTAAACAGATACACTCGATCTTGTTCGACACTAGAGCCAAGCTCATCGGTTAAGCCTTCAACACCTAACTCTTCATGCCAATCAAGCACTTGTCGTAGCCACTCAATTTTTTGCTCGTAACTATCAATACGAGAATCACTATCAGTACCTTTGTAGCGCCAGTGTGAACACACACCGTACTCGGCCTCTTCGTGCATAGAGTGAGAGCGAATCTGCACTTCAATCACGCGTTGATTGGGGCCCACTACCGCAGTATGTAAAGAACGATAACCGTTCTCTTTAGGTGCAGCAATATAGTCATCAAATTCGTGAGGGATGTTACGCCATAAGGTATGGACGATGCCCAGCACTTCGTAGCAGTCCTTCGTATTAGGCACCAAAATGCGCACGGCACGAATATCGTACACTTCCGAAAAACCAATGTTTTTACGCTGCATTTTTCGCCAAATACTATAAATATGCTTGGCGCGGCCGTACACTTCGGCGTCGATATTGTTTTTTTGAATCTGTGTTTGTAAGCTTTCAACCGCGTAATCAATATAGTCTTGTCGATCTAAACGCTTTTCATCGAGCAGCTTGGCGATACTTTTATAATCATCTGGCTTTAAATAACGAAAGCCTAAATCTTCTAGTTCCCACTTAATATGTCCTATGCCCAAGCGGTGAGCTAACGGGGCGTAAATATCAAAGACTTCTCGTGCAACTTTCTGTTTACGCTCATCGCTGGAGTGATTGACTGCACGAATAGCACAAGTTCTTTCAGCTAACTTAATTAATGCGACACGAACATCATCTACCATCGACACTAGCATTTTGCGCACGTTTTCAGTTTGCTCTGCTGAACGCTGCCCTAGTACAGACTCTTCGGAATCATTGCGTAACTGACTTATGGCCGCCATACCGGAAACACCATGAATCAGCCCTTCTACAACATCGCCATAACGCTCTTTGATATCTAAGATATTGATTTTGCCTTCACGCACACCTCGATATAGCACGGCGGCTATGAGTGCTTCCTGGTCTAACTGCAGCTCGGCAAGAATTTCTGCCATTTCTAAGCCGGTAAGAAAACTACTCGTATGTTGCTGAGACCAGAATTTATTTAAAGAGGTAATATCACGTTCGGATTGCCAGGATAAAGTAGCCGCCGAAACTAATTGCTGCTGCGCAAAATCGTTACTACCTGCAACCGAAGCGATCCGTACTGCCCATTGTTCAATATCGACATCGCCATTATCTCTAAGGGGATAATCTTCTCTAACTTTAACCATAAATGATATTTAACCTAGTTTAAGTGCACGTTTAGGTTTTATAACTGACTGAGACGAGCGCGCTAATGCGCTACGAGATGAATGCGTTTTCTTAGTGCGCTTAGCAGATGGGTCTGTAACAACTGAATCTGCAACAAATAGAGCCATAATTTCAACATGGGAGGTTTGCGGAAACATGTCCATTACACCAAGCGTCGATAAACGGTAGCCATTGTCAGCCAGTAAACCGGCATCGCGAGCAAAGGTTGATGAATCACAAGAAACGTAGACAATTCGCTGCGGTGAAAGTTCACTAATGTTCTCACAGACTATTTTGGCACCCCCACGAGGAGGATCAAGCAACAAAGCATCGATCACGCCTTTTTTGACTGTTTGCTTGGAATTCTGCTTAACCTGCACTGCCGAAGATGATGATATCTCTACTGGCTGCTTTTGACGATAAGCATTAACCGACGCCCTTAATAAGCCCGGTTGAGATAAATCTTGCGCGATAAACGTAATATTTTCAATTTGGTTGTACTGCGCATTCTCCGATGCTCGCGCAACCATATCGTCCACGCCTTCAACCGCGAGTACATGCTTGGCATGTAATGCGAGAGGCAAAGAAAAATTACCTATACCACAATACAAATCCATCACCGTTTCGTGAGACTTCGGTGCTAATAATGCTATGGCTTGCTTCACCATTTGCTGATTAATAAACGGGTTAGATTGAATAAAGTCCTGGGGGTGGAAACGAAACGATAGAGAGGGTGTTATCGGAAGTATCGAGGGTTCTATCATGTCATCTAAAAGGAGTATATATTCTAGTCGTGGATTAACGTCAACACAGCTACTATCTGCTAGCACACCGCCCTTCTGACTTTGAAACCATAGATTCACCGTCAGTTCATCACTCCCAACCGTTGATAAAACTTGCTGTAATTGCTGTCGGTCAGCACTGACTAGCGGACGAGGATGGCGTATAACAATACTCACTGCTCCGCCTGCCTCTCTTGCTACATTCTCACCTACATGATTAGTCGTACTCACTAATTCAATATGTGACACTACACCGGCCTTTATTTGAGATAACCATTGGCGAAGTGGAGCGATTAATATTTCCAGCTGTGGATTTAACACTATGCAGGAATCGATGTTAACAATGGCATGACTGTCGGCTTCTCGAAAACCCAATAACAGTTCACCCACTTTGGTGTAATCAACCGCTAAACGAACTCGTTGACGATAACCATATTCGGTATCCGTTAACGTAGGCAGTAGACTATCAGGTTTTATTTGAGACCAGCGAGACAACTGAGATAACACCGCATTTTGCTTAAATGTCACCTGCTCTTGTGCCGGCATATATTGCACCGAACAACCTCCACAACGAGAAAAAACTGGGCAAGGCGGTATTTGGCGTAATGGTGACGGCGTAATCACTTGATGTACTCGGGCGTCTATATAGTTAGGCATTCGCTTACTAACGGCCACAGTGACTTCTTCGCCCACTAAAGCGCCCTGAACAAAGACCGTTTTGCCCTGTACATTAGCAATTCCGCGTCCATCATCGGCAAGACGTTCCACACAGACAACAGTATCGTGACTAATATCAGCTGTTTGTGACGGCGTGTAGCCTTTAGGACTTCCCGTATAACGAGGTTTAATGCCGTGTTTTTGAGTTTTGTAGGCGCCGTGTTTTTTAGCACTCGCTTTTTTATTTTTGCCTTGGTGTTTTTTAATAATATTTATTCCTGTGCCTTTTGGACGCAATAGCCATATATTTTTGGGCATTGCTGAGTCTGGGCTTAAATTTGGGGATGAATATGCACTATCTAATAGTTAACCTACCTAATAGTTAACCTAATAGTTAACCAGCTTCCTCCTTTCAATCAAAAATACCAGAAGATAAGTAGCGATCACCACGATCACAGCCAATGGCTACAATGACTGCATTTTCAACTGTTTGACTCAAGTCAATCGCAGCGGCAATCGCACCACCAGAAGAAACACCAGCAAAAATACCTTCTTGCTTAGCCAAGGCTCTCATTGTATTTTCTGCCTTTTCTTGCCCCATATTGACAACATGGTCAACATTAGTCGAATCAAAAATAGAAGGAATATATGCCTGCGGCCAACGTCGAATACCTGGAATACTCGCACCATCTTCTGGTTGTAGGCCAATGATTTGAATACTAGGATCTTGTTTTTTAAGAAACGCAGATGTGCCAGTGATCGTACCAGTCGTTCCCATAGAGCTAATAAAATGTGTAATATTGCCGTGGGTTTGTTCCCAAATTTCTGGCCCGGTGCCTTGATAATGCGCCAATGGATTATCGCTGTTGCCAAACTGATCCAATACTTTACCTTTACCGTCTGCCTGCATTTTTTGTGCTAAGTCGCGTGCGCCTTCCATACTTTCTTTTGCACTCACCAAAATAAGTTCTGCGCCGTACGCGGTCATCGCAGCCTTACGCTCAGCCGTGGCGCTATCCGGCATAATCAAAATCATTTGATAGCCTTTAATCGCCGCCGCCATCGCTAAAGCAATGCCCGTATTGCCGCTTGTGGCTTCAATTAATACATCACCTGGATGAATGTCGCCACGCTCTTCTGCGCGATTGATCATCGACAAGGCTGGCCGATCCTTCACCGAACCCGCGGGGTTGTTACCTTCCAATTTAATCAGTATCGTATTGCCGTTGATATTAGCGCCATCTAAGCGCTGCAAACGCACTAACGGCGTATTACCAACATATTGCTCAATAGTGGGGTAAAGAAAAGTGGAATCATTCATAAAAACAGGCCTTGCCAAAATAAGGTAGCTATTTTACCCTTGATCGCATTGGTATTACACCACGATCAACTGTTAACCATAAATATTGTGAAATACTCCTCACCATTCAACCGGCCTAAAGACAAGTTTGATCTGATCGGTGTACTGAGGTGACACAGCGACAACGCTTAATGATAGTGAAGGTGAAAGTGAAAAACCAATTACAAAACTAGAACAAAGAAACAACGGCCACCCAATAACCACTATATTTAATACCCATAAAAAACCAATAGGGTATTGAGCTTTATAACGAGACGGAAACTCAAGATGCGAACTCTACTCTCTAAAATCACACCTTATTGGGCGCTCTGCTTATGCTTTTTTAGCTTTATCGCGTTTGTTTGTATTATTGCTTACCTTCTTGTGTCTGACTTAGCGATTGACCACGTAACACTAGCGGTAGAACTACACTTACTGGCTTACCAATTAACTCTTCTGACACTCAGTAGCAGCATTGTTTTTTCGGCAGGTTTACGAATATATTTTTATTTACGCGAGCAAAAAAAATCATTGGGCGACCCACAAATCGCCGTGATGCGAACATCTATAGCAGCAGTCACCGAAACAGAAACTCCGCACCCGTTAGCATCATCAAAAAACGTATCCACAAGCAACACCACTGTCGATCAAGTAACCGATGCCAAACAAAAGAGAAAAACATTACACTTACTTATTGTCGATGATAACTACGCAAACATTATGATTATTGAGAGCTACTTACAAGCATCTGACAGAATCATTTTTACAGCTAATAATGGGCTAGATGCCATCAAGTTATTCGAACGTGAGTCGATTGATATTATTTTTATGGATTTAGAAATGTGCGATATGAGTGGAGCTCAAACACTACAACATATACGCACGCTAGAAAAAAAATCATCTGTGGCAAAGCAACAACGTACACCCGCGATTGCGGTTAGTGCCCATAGTCGTGAGGCAATGCAATATCCTGTATTACAGCAAGGCTTTGATGACTATTTAGCAAAACCAGTTAATCGAAAAGATGCCCTAGATACCTTGCAGCGCTGGCAACCAGTAGCATTAGGTAACACGGACACTAATGAAGAGAAATCATTATCGACAACGACACACCATGATAATGATGTAGCACGCTCTATTTCACCGCCACTCAACACAACCACAAGCCATCATGAAGATAACTTACAAAAAGTGGTCAATATTAAAGATTCCCTAGTGCACAGCAATAACAACCATCAACTGGCAAAGGATATGTTGCAACTATTAATCACTATGATTAATACAGAAAAAGATCACTTACATCTTCTATATGAAGCAAAGGATTGGGAAATACTGTACCAACTCAATCATAAA
>JBLHVA010000066.1:0-8239 GCA_047630005.1 Candidatus Endobugula sp.
TAACGAAGCGCCTTGTTGTTGACGCTGCACTAATATGGGGCCTTTAAAAAGACTCGTCCAGCGCGTAATGACTTCTTGGTGGCTCCATTCTACGCTTTGCTGAGGGTCGAGTTTTACGACGATATGGTAGTGGTTACTTAGTACCGCATACGCGCAGATATCGATGGCGAATAGTGATGATAATAAACGAATTCGGTCTTCAATCCACTGACGGCGATGTTCATAATTTTGTTGCGTGTGCTGATCAAAGCCACATAAAAACGTTCGCCGAACACAGCGGGAGACAATATGGTAATAGGGGGTATCTGAAACAGAGATTAATTCTTTTCTTGGGCGAGTCATTGTTTAGTCCTTTAAACATGCTATGAGCTCAATACTAAGAGATGTGTTGGTGTAGGTCAACAGTTGAGTGCCTGTCCTGATCCGTATTCCACAGTTGAGTGCCTGTCCTGATCCGTATTCTGGTCAACAGTTGAGTGCCTGTCCTGGTCCGTAGTCCTGATCCGTATTGGCTGATCCGTATTGAATGCCTGTCCTGATCCGTAATCCATATCAGCTATACCGATATATTTAAAAATCATGTTCGCAAGCTAAACAAGCGTTATCGCTCACTACAAAATGACCTTCAACCCGTGTTAGCGGAGTTGGAAGAAGGCGTATTGTCAGGTGATCGCATTACGGGTCTTGATGAGGCATGTATAAAGTCCGTGTAAATAATAGCGATAACAAAAAGGGAAAAAATGGTGGTTATCGCGTAATTTATTATCTTAAAAGAACGGATGAAACTAAGATGTTGGCGATGTATGCCAAATCGGGTCAAGCGGAGATCAGCGCCGCTAGCTTACAACGCATCTTGAGTGACGACTGATATTTACTGCTAGCCCTAGAAAAATCAAGAGCATTTATCGATGGGTGTAGGCTTTTTCCTACGCTTGTTACAACTGCTCCGACACTGCACGTCAAAAGTAGTCATTCCTTCTTAATCGAAACAACCCAAACACTATGCAAAGCGGCTAACAATACTGCCCAATGTTTGTGCTTGTTGTTGCGCACCACCTAAAGAGACCAGCTGTGCGGCTAGGTCGTCGTTAATTTCGTTAAACATATGTTCTTGGGTTTCATTGATATCATCTACGGCATCGCTATCTTGTGCGGCGCGAGCGTTAATAGATTGACTCTGTTCGCTGTCGACGGCATTTCTTTGTTCGTTCATTGCTTGCTCCTCTTGCATTCGCACTTCTCGCTCTTGCACCACTATGTCGACTCTTGCTTCGGCTTCCATTTGCGTGGCTTCGGCAGCGACTTTACGATCTTGCGCCGATGGTTCGGCTGGAGCTAATGCGGCTCTGCGAATAATTTGTGCTTTTTCAATCGTCATTTGTGGGTCGGATGTGGCACCGGTACTAATGGGCACTTCACCTGAAACCGCATAATTAACTCCATCTGGCCCGCGTTCATATTCATAGCTGGGAGCCCCCGCATATTGCCCACCTACTGCGGCGTGAGCACGTTCATGATTACGGACTTCTCTATCTAGTGTAGACAATGATTGGATAGTTTGCTGGTCGATTTTTTCTTGCTGCTGAGTTTCTTTTTTTGCAATTTCTCGTGTGAGCTGTTGCTGCTCTTGTGAACGTTCTTGTGTTTTTGATGCATCGGATGCGGTTGTTTGTGAGCGATCGACCTGCGATGCCTGTTCAATAGGCACAAATAATTCTTGTTGGCTGCCGGTAGACTCTTCACTTATCGCAGAACGTAATACGGTATTCGCCGCATTATTATTAGGCATATGTGAGGTGGGTAAAATCGTATTAATATTCATAAGTTTTACTCCTGCTATCTACTTCATAAATGCGACATAACCGCGACTATTCACCACTTACGCACTGGTATCTATCAACGCCCCTAATGCCTCCTCTGCGACATCAATTATCTTGGCTGACGCATTAAAAACATGCTGCTCTTGTTGAATTCTGATTAATGGTTCCACAATATCGGTACTGCCGCTGGGGGCGCGTTCCAATGTACCTGACAAGACAATCTCGTTCGCCAACTCGGTAATTGAGCGGCTGCTATTGTGTAAGCCTGATACGCCTTGCTGAAAAACAGTACTAATGCCTGCCGATGTATTAATCATATGGTTCACCTTAGTAAATTGCTTAACTAATGAATAGGTAAGCTATTACACTTCACTCAACACACATTACTTAACATGTAGTGTACTCAAGGAGCGTATAAAAAACATCCAGCAATATAGGAGCTTTAAGACTGTTTATTTGTAAGAAAACGCTGGCGGCAAGATTTTGCCTATATCCAAGTCGTTTTTAATATGAATACCTGAAGGATTAGCTAGAAATGGAATATGGCCCAGACAAGGCGCGCCCAAACCTTGTTCTAAATCCATTATGGAAGCTTCATAGGCGGCCATCGTAGGGTCAATATGATTGGACACCCAACCAGCCAACGCTAGACCGTCTCGACGAATGGCTTCGGCGGTTAAATAGGCGTGGTTCAAGCATCCTAGACGCATGCCCACCACCATGATGACGGGCAAGGAAAGTAGCTTTGCTACATCCGCTAGGGTTTCTCGGCGATTGAGTGGTACACGCCAGCCCCCTGCGCCTTCAACGATGACGAAGTCAGTACGCTGCATTAATACACCCCGGCAATAACCTGCCAGCCTGTCAGCACTTAGCCGTCGGCCTTCTTGCTCTGCTGCCACATGGGGAGCAATGGCCGCTTCTAGTGCTATTGGGTTAATTTGTTCGTAGCTGAGCGGCGTGGTGATCGCTTGCTGCAGGATTAAGGCATCACTGTTGCGTAAACCTTCTGGGGTTTGCTCACAACCCGCCGCGATGGGTTTTAATGCCGCGGTGCTCAAACCTTGCTGATTAGCCGCGTGAATCAAGCCTTCGCTAATAAGGGTTTTACCGACATCGGTATCGGTACCAGTAACAAAATAATGTGCGCGCATGGGGCTAGTCTCTTTGGGGTTAGTCTCTTTGGTTGCTCTTTCTAGCGATTCTATTTAGGTTGTTACTTTTAGCTATTCTCTAGCGACTTTCCAGCAACTTCTTAGTGACTCTTTAACGACTTTTTAACGACTATATTTTTTGAATAATCCAGCTATCGACTTCATAAGACACCGGTATCCCTTTGGGTGTTCGGTAGGTTTCATACGCGCGTACAAACTCGGCAAAACGTTGCTTGCCAGTTAAGCCTTGGCGATGCTCGGCAGTGACGACATTGGCACCAATATCTTTGAGCGATCTTAAGGCGGCGATAACGGTGTCAAAGTATTGTACGGCGGTCGTTTGCTGATGATGAATAATGTCTAGCCCTTGGTTTTCCATTCCTGTTTGTTTACCCCCTGTTTGTTTACCCTCTGGTTGCTCAATAGCCGCTGTCCATTGCGTTGAGGGGTAAAACTGATTCACATGTGCTAATTGATCAACTGACTCCCATGAGCCGCGTAATTCAGCCAAGGTATTTTGGCCTAATGACGTAAAACAGCAATGGCCATTAGCCGTTAACACTCTGCGAAAATTGTGCATCAATACCGATAGGTTTTCACACCACTGCAGAGAAAAATTTGCATAAATAAGATCGACAGAAGCGTTCTCTAATAACAGATTTTCTGCATCGCAGCACAACCATTGCATATTCATCGCATTCTGGTTATTTTTTTCTGCAACATTGAGCATGCCTTCTGAAATATCAATGCCGATATATTTTTTCGGGTGATACGTATTCATTAATGTCGGTGCAAAATAACCTGTACCACAACCAATATCCGCAACGGTATTCACTTGATGCAATCCAGGCTGTAACGTATTTTTCATCAGCCCCAATAAATCATTACCCGCTTGCTGTTGAACAATCGCTGCTTGGTCGTAACGGTGTGCCGACCGGCTAAAAGAATCGGCAATGATTTTTTTAGGTGAGGTCACAGGCTTTCACCTTGGCAATTAAATACGTCCACTAAAAATCTCGTAATGCGTTTTTCGATACGATTGATTGGCACATGTAATAGATGACTTGATTCGGGAATAATCTGACATGAAAGCAAAGAATTCACCGACTGAATAGACTCGACAGTACTGATGGGTACCAGCGCATCGTTTTCACCGAAACAATGCATGCTTGGACAACGAATTATCGTTAAGGCGGCTTGGTTTTTTATCTCTCGTAACAAAACCAAACCAGCCATAAGCGCTGAGGGGTTACTCGTACGAGAAGTCGTTTCTTTTAACGATTGTAAATACTGTTTTTGTTCACGCCGCCGTTGATCGCCCTGCACAACTAAACCAGAGAATCGCTGCAAGGCTTTTTCTGGATTCAACGTGAACAATTGAACAAATGCCTCGAAGGTGTCCGCAGGCATCGCATTCGGCCAATCACTATCTGCCACAAATTGTGTATTACTGGCTAAGGTGATTAAACCGACAACAGATTCAGGATACAGTGCTGCTATTTTTGTCGCCAGCATGCCGCCTAGAGACCAGCCGATTAATACGCACGGCTTAGGAAGTTCTTGATGTATGGTATGGCAAATGGCATCGGCGTTTTCACTATAAATCACATCTATCACGATAACATCGTGCTGCTGCTGCAATATCGGAATCAACGCGTCCCAAACGTTAGCCGCCATCCCCCAACCGTTAAGCAACACAATAGGCGACCTTTGCGTTGATGCTTTTTGTGGATGGAATGTTTGCGGATAGACCGTTTGCAGATGATGAGTCACGGGCAACGACACGCCTCTGCCAGTAAGGTTAATAAGCGATCGATATCTGCTTCGCAATGATTGGCATTTATTGTGATGCGTAAACGTCCTGTGCCTTCAGGTACGGTAGGTGGTCGTATCGCACCGACCAATACGCCATTGTCGCGTAAAAAATGGGCGGCTGTTAGCACGGTATTATCGTCACCTAAGACTAACGGCTGAATAGCCGTAATCGAATCCATTAATGGCAAACCCAACGCTGTGGCACCTTGCCGAAAATAGCTTATTAAACGATGTAAGCCTTCTCGACGCGGAAGATCGTTTTGCAATAAATTCAAACTTGCTTGCGTAGCAGCGGCTATCGACGGAGGTAATGCGGTGGTATAAATATACGGGCGTGCAAATTGAATAAGGGTCTCGATTAAGGCTTCAGAGCCCGCGACAAACGCGCCAAATGTACCAAAGGCTTTACCTAATGTACCCACTAAAATCGGCACTTCTACACTAGACAACTGAAAGTGCTCAACACAACCACCGCCGTGCTTGCCCAGTACACCAAAGCCATGAGCATCATCTACCATTAGTTGGGCATGATAACGTAGGCATAAGGCTGATAATTCTGGCAGTGGTGCTATATCGCCGTCCATGCTGAATACGCCATCCACGACAACTAGCTTCCGCTTTGTCTGATTGACTTTCGCACCTTGTTCTAATGTATTAGCGGCTAACAGGCTTTCTAACTGTTCAATATCGTTGTGGCGATAACGAATCATTTTTGCGCGGCTAACGATCCCCGCATCAAGCAATGAGGCGTGATTTAAGCGATCTTGATAAACATGATCTCCTCGCCCGGCTAATGCAGAAATCACGCCCATATTGGCCATATAGCCGGTAGAAAACAACAATGCACGCTCTCGCCCAGTAAAGCGCGCTAATGCTTGCTCTAAAGAATGATGGTGATGTGTATGACCATGTACAAGATGTGAAGCGCCGCTGCCCACACCGCTATCTTTGGCAGCTTGTTGCAAGGCGTTGACGACTTGTGGATGATTCGCTAAACCTAGGTAGTCATTACTGGCGAATGCAAGATAAGCACTGCCATCGACCACAACACGTGCGTCTTGGGGCGATTGCGAGGTAAGGCGCTGCCGATAACGCTGCTGTTCGCGGCGCTCATTTAGCGCCGATGTCAGTTCTGCATCAAATGGAGTCATAGCTTATGTCGTTAAAACGCAGTAGATGGGCCGGGCTTAGCTTGCTGCGTTATAAAATAAAGGGGTTTCTGGAGCCGTTTGTTGAATTGCTGCTTTAGCCGCAGGTTCAAAAAAACCGACTGTTCCGCTACTCGCATTGTCAGTTTGACTCACACTACTGCCCTCTCTACGCTCTTCTACCGCAGAATAAGGCTCTGGCTCGATACCTAAACGTTTGAATAACTGCTTATCTTTATCGGCTTCAGGGTTAGCTGTGGTGAGTAGTTTTTCACCGTAGAATATAGAGTTAGCACCTGCGAAAAAGGCCATCGCTTGCATTTGCTCATTCATATCTTCACGCCCTGCCGATAAGCGCACATGGGATTGCGGCATGATGATACGGGCAACGGCGATGGTGCGAATAAAATCGAATGGGTCTAAATCATCGAGTGCAGCAAAAGGCGTGCCTTCTACGCGAACCAACATGTTGATAGGGACTGACTCGGGATGTGCAGGCATATTGGCCAATTGAATGAGTAAACCGACGCGATCTTGCTCGCCTTCGCCCATACCCACAATGCCACCACTACAGACTTTCATACCCGCATCGCGTACGTTTTGCAGTGTATTTAAGCGGTCGTCATAGGTGCGCGTGGTAATAATATCGCCGTAGTATTCTTTTGACGTGTCGAGGTTGTGGTTGTAATAATCGAGGCCGGCTGCCGCGAGTTCAGACGATTGTTTATCATCCAACATACCCAAAGTCATACAGGTTTCTAGGCCTAAGGCTTTTACGCCTTTCACCATTTCAACCACATAGGGGAGATCTTTATTTTTAGGTGAGCGCCATGCAGCCCCCATACAAAAACGGGTCGCACCACTGGATTTAGCCGCTTTAGCTTCTTCAATCACCGCGTCCACTTGCATGAGTTTTTCTTTTTCTAAGCCCGTATCGTAACGCGCACTTTGTGGGCAATATTTACAATCTTCGGGGCATGCGCCGGTTTTAATAGAGCACAGAGTACTGACTTGTACTTGATTAGGATTAAAGTGTTGACGATGTACCGTCTGCGCCTGAAATAACAGATCATTAAACGGTAGGCTAAACAGAGCAGAGACTTCATCTCGCATCCAATCGTGACGTAAAGAAGGGGCTGTAGAAAAAGATGACATAGCGATACTCACTTATTGCTTATTGCTTTCGTAATACTTTCATTCCAAAATAGGCGTCTGCAGCATTTAGGCAATACACCGCCAGCAGTCAACCATAAATGGAATTTTAGGTTAACCACTATGATACCGAAGGAACGCGCTAGACTCTACCCCAAACTATATCTTCAACTACGTGATTGGCTGTCGGCATGCTTATCTCCGTTATTACATTCCGTGATATCTATCCGCCATCGTTGCGCACTTTGTGAAAGCAAAACGCCACAACGTATTTGCGTACCTTGCCAGCAACAGTTTCTTTATTCAGCTCATTACCAGTGCAGTACTTGCGCACTGCCATTAGCGCATAGCGCTTTATTGTGTGGTGGCTGTTTACAGAAAAGGCCTGCTTTTGATCAAGTGTATAGCCCTTATCTGTATCAAGCACCGCTATCCAATTTAATTTTGCAGTTTAAGCAAAAAAGTGACTTTTTTGCTGGTCAAGCCTTGGCCGATATATGGTGTATGGCCATTAAACTGCAGATGACCCAGCAACATACTCCCTTACCCGACATGATCACCGCCGTACCATTGCATTGGCGGAAACAAGGTCAGCGAGGGTTTAATCAATCGGCTTTTTTTGCCTCTATTATTCACCAGAAACTGAACATTCCTTTATTCACCGACGTAAAAAGAACTAGATCAGCAGCCGAGCAAAAACAATTAGGTAGAACGCGGCGATTAAAAAACCTAAAGCACAGCTTTACCGTCACAGGCCGACTAAACAATGCGCACGTGGTCATTATTGATGATGTGATGACCACAGGTGCCACCGCTAGTGCACTGACCATCGCATTAAAAAAGGCCGGCGCGAGAAAAGTTAGTGTGTGGGTATTAGCACGAGTCGCTAAGCAATAGCGATCTTCAATAGGCTTAACTGAGTTTTTCGTTTATCATTTAATGGTTTTGATATTATGCGAACATCGTACCGAGCTTGACTCTATATCTACTCAGATAGTGATAAACAGCTGATTAACATAAAGGATTCACATGAGCACTTCATCAACATCGCGGCTTAATCCGCATCAAGACACTATTACCAATTATATGTATTTAGGCTTACTGCCGTTTTTTATAGGTGCTTTTGGCCCTTGGATATTTGCTGATGCCG
>JBLHVA010000067.1:0-8207 GCA_047630005.1 Candidatus Endobugula sp.
TTATAAAAAATAAAAGAGGTGCGATGTAAATGCCGAGTAGGCCGATTAGGCCGAGTAGGCCTCTAAGCGCTGATGCCGTGATAAGTTCATTATGGTAGTGGTCGAAATGCATTACATTTGGGTGAACCAGTCCTGCACTTATTTGTGCTTTTTTATGCTCTTTACTACCATGGCTTCCGGCACCTAAAAGAGGGTTGTCTTTAAATGATAGCCAAGCACTTTTCCACATCTCCATACGTATACCTGTGGAAGAGTTTTTAGCATTGCCATCTAGGTAGGATAAAAAATCGTCGTGGGCGATTTTTAGTCTATTAAAGCTTGAAAGGTTTTGATTGCTGATTATAAAAACTGATGCCAGGGTAATAATTAGAGACATAGCAAAAAAAGCTTTTTTATCAATAGTCTTTCTATACTGCCAAATAATCATGATTAAAAGAGGTGTTGCGACCCAGCCGCCTCTGGTCGCAGATAATATAAATGCAGATACGCCTAAGGTGAACCCAATAAGACAAAGTGCCGCAGTAATTTTTTTATTGTTAAGTGTAAAGTGCAAGAAGCAAGATATGGCTAACAGGGCAAGCATTAAGGCGTCATTGCCAAATGCAATGGTGTGGTGGTGCCCGCTAGGTCTGCCAATATCTAATATAAGATGCTGATAAAGTGATATGGCCCCTGCTCCAATAGAGCCTGTTATGATTCCGTAGAGCAGCCAGTTGGGTTTAATTCCTCGTCGAATTAAAAGTATCGCAATCAAGGCTGCAAACAAAAAGCGAGAAGGTCTTTCAAACTCTCGAATTTGAAAGCCATCATGATATGCGGCGACAAAAAAAGTGATGAAATACAAAATGAATGCGATGCATAGACATTTGTCGGCTGGCTTTAGCGGGTGTTCGTGAGCTTTAGATAAAATGAGCTGTGGGATGGCGATTAATGCTAGTATAGCTGCCCCATAAGAATATCCGGAAGGGGCGATTAAGGCCAGTGCGGGCACGCTAAATATACTTAAGTTTATTATTAAGCTAATATTTACGGGGGATTTTGTAACGTGGCTTTTCATGGCTTTTCTGTTGTTGTGGAAAGTCTAAGGTGATGTCTTTCGAGTAATTGTGGGCTAACAGGTTTATATGAATATATTAATTACAGGCGTTGCTGGGTTTATTGGAAGCCAAGTTGCTCTTCATTTACTCAATAAAAACTTCAATGTAATTGGCGTTGACAACTTAAATGATTATTACAGTGTGTCTTTAAAAAAAGACCGTTTAGAAAGTATTCATAACCTGTTGCAAAGCTTCGACAACTATACACGATTGAAGCCGGAATTTGAATTTGTAGAGTTAGATATTGTTGATAAGCAAGCAGTGGATTTATTGTTTTCAGATAGAGCGATAGATAAAGTGGTCCACTTGGCCGCTCAGGCAGGTGTCCGTTATTCTATCGAGAACCCACACGCTTATATTGAAAGTAATTTATTCGGCTTTTTGAATATTCTTGAAGGCTGTCGTCATAATAAGGTTGAGCACCTAGTTTATGCATCATCTAGCTCGGTTTATGGTGCTAATGAATCCATGCCGTTTTCCGTTAAGGATAATGTAGACCATCCGGTTTCTCTTTATGCGGCAACGAAAAAGTCTAATGAGTTGATGGCTCACACCTATAGCCATTTGTATGGGATTCCGACGACAGGTTTGCGTTTTTTTACGGTATACGGCCCCTGGGGAAGACCTGACATGTCTCCTTTCTTGTTTATTCGCAATATGCTGGCAGATAAACCAATCAAAGTATTTAATTACGGTAACCATCGCAGGGACTTTACTTACATCGACGATATTGTCGAGGGTGTTGTGAGGGTATTGTTAAAACCCGCCACCCCAGATCCCAGCTGGTCAGGAGTCAATCCAAACCCTGCTACCAGCGCCGCTCCTTGGAAAATTTATAATATTGGCAACAATACCCCTGTTGAATTAATGGATTTCATCGGTGCTTTTGAAAAGGCGTTGGGCAAAACTGCAAAGAAAGAAATGTTACCTATGCAGCCTGGTGATGTACCTGACACCTATGCTGACACTTCTGAGCTGGTTAGTGATATTGGATATCAGCCAAAGACGAATATTGATGAAGGCGTTGGTCTCTTTGTTGACTGGTATACACGCTATTACTCTGATAAAGAAGATTGAATATTAATGAATGACGCCCCAACTGTTAGTGCCGTAGATTTATATAAACGACTACTCACCTATCTTATCCCGCACTGGGCGATGTTCGCTATTGGAGTTGTTGGGTACGCGCTTTTTGCTTATAGCAATGCCGCATTAGCCTCTCTAATGGGTGATTTAACCAATGCGGTAACAGGTCAGGATAGAGACGCTCGGCTAATTATACCGTTAACAGTGATTGCTATTTTTTGCTACCGAGGATTGGGGTCATTTATTGGTGAGTATGGTTTTTCTAAAGTTGCTTACGGCATTGTCCATGAGCTTAGAATTGCTCTATTTAATAAATTGATTTCTATGCCTAATCAATATTTTGATAAAAATAGTTCCGGGCAAATGATATCAAAAGTTACATTTGATGTGATGCAAGTAACCCAGGCTGTGACTGACGCTCTAAGAGTAACAATAAGAGAAGGTCTGACAGTGTTGATGTTGCTGGGTTATTTGTTTTGGATTAACTGGAAAATTACATTAATATTTGTTGCTATAGCACCTGTTATTATCATTTTTGCAGCGATAATTGGTAAGCGGCTGAGAAAGTTAAGCGGTCGCATACAAATCAGTATGGGGAGCATTACACATATTTGCTCTGAAATGATTAGTAACATCAACGTTGTAAGAGTGTTTTCTGGTGAGCAGTACGAGAAAGATCGATTTCTAAAAGAAAGCGAAAACAATTATAAGCAAAACATGAAGTCATCAATTACTGCGGCACTAGGCACGCCTGTTATGCAGTTGGTGGTTGCGGTTGGAATAGCGTTAGTGATGTTTTTGGCATTAACTTTTTTAGATGCAGAAACTCCCGGAGAGTTCATCGTATATTTGACGGCTGCGGGCTTGATACCTAAGTCAGTGAGGCAATTGGCGCAGGTGATTAATAAAATTCAAAAAGGGGTTGCGGCAGCAGACAGCATTTTTGAACAGTTAGATGCGGATTCAGAACTGGATGAAGGCGATTATATTGCAGAAAGTGCCAAAGGTAATATTCGTTATAGTGCGGTTAATTTTTCATATGATGAAAGTAATGCGAAGGCGATAGATAATGTCACGCTCGACATTAACGCGGGGGAAACAGTAGCTTTTGTAGGTCGTTCGGGTAGCGGTAAAACAACACTAGTTAACCTTTTACCTCGGTTTTATTCTTCTTTCGAGGGCGACATATTTTTGGATGACAAGCTTATTCAGGAATATCAGTTATCTTCTCTGCGAAAAAATATTTCATTTGTTGGTCAAGGCGTTACTTTATTTAATGACTCAATAGCTAATAATATTGCTTATGGTGGGTTGGCTAATGTCGATCGTAATCAGATTGTTGCCGCAGCAAGAAAAGCGTATGCAATGGAATTTATTGAGCAACTGCCGAACGGTATTGACACCATTGTTGGTGAAAATGGCGCGCGTTTGTCTGGTGGGCAAAGGCAACGATTAGCTATTGCTAGAGCGCTATTAAAAGATGCGCCTATTTTGATTCTAGATGAGGCAACGTCGGCACTAGATAACGAATCGGAATCCAAGATACAAGTGGCTTTGGATGAAGTGATGAAAGGCAGAACAACATTAGTCATTGCTCACCGTCTAACAACAATTGAAAAGTCTGATAGGATTGTTGTTATGGATGCAGGAAAAATAGTCGAGCAGGGCTCCCATGTTGAATTGCTAAAAAAGAATGGTTTTTATGCTCAGCTACACTCTAAAAACTTTGAAGACTAAGAATGAGTGAAAAATTTAAAGCTAAAATATTCTTTTTTATCTATAACGTGTTGTGGCTTTTTATCTGCATACCATTTCTTCTTACGCTGTTATGGCGTTATCGACATTATGATCAGCATCGCTCCCGTTTTTGGGAAAGATTATCTATCTATAACCCCCCCCCTAAAGAATGCATCGTCTGGGTGCATGTTGCCTCCGTGGGCGAAGCTATAGGCTGCATGCCGCTGCTAACGGCTCTGAAAAAAAAATATGGTAGTGAGCAGTTGCTGGTGACAACTACTACTCCCACAGGAGAATCTATTGTTCGTCAGTATTTAGGTGAAAATGTTTGCCATGCTTACCTGCCTTTTGATTTTGTTTTTTTTATGCGGCGTTTTTTAGCAAAAATAAAACCTAAGGTATTGCTGATATTTGAGACGGAAGTATGGCCTTCAATGGTCAGCTCATGTTATGAAAATAAAGTTGATACTATACTGATTAATGCTCGAATGTCTGAAAAGTCAAAGGGCAGATATGACCGGTTTTCTTATTTTTCTCGCCAAATATTTAATAGATTAACCTTTGTTGTTGCTCAATCGTCTAACGATGCCAGTAGATTACAGTCTTTAGGTGCTAATAATATTGCTGTTTTAGGTAGTATTAAGTTAGATGTAACGCTGAATGAAAAAATAATAAGTGACTCGAAAAAATTACGATTGAATTGGCAGGGTGCATATGGCCAAAAAAACATTGCTAGAAAAATATTATTGGCAGCAAGTACTCACAATGGCGAAGAGGAGATAGTCTTAAAGGCCTATCGAGATATTAAAAAATATCATCCCGAAGCCTTATTGCTCTTAGTTCCCCGCCATTCTGAGCGCTTCGATCAAGTGGAGCGTCTTTGTATTAGGGAAAATTTTATCGTTGTTAAGAGGAGTGCTGGCGAAACAGTATCGAGCCAAACTGATATTGTGCTAGTTGATACGATGGGCGAGTTATTGATGCTGTTGGGTATTAGTGATGTGGTGATTATGGGGGGAACATTTGTTGATCATGGCGGGCATAACTTTTTAGAGCCTGCGATATGGGGTATCCCTATCGTATCGGGAAAGAGTTATTATAATTTTTCTGGCGTAGCTCAGGGCTTAATGAATGTAGAGGCATTAATGCCGGTAGATACACCAGAAGAGCTATCATTGCAGATAAAAATATTGCTAGAGAACGATAAACTGCGTTTTCAGAAAGGGAGTGCTGCTAAGCAGTACATACAAGGACGGCAGGGCTCTCTTAAAAAACTATTGTTGATAATAGAACCCTATCTCGATACATAAAGTCTATATATGGTGATCGTATATGTTTTTTGTACCTTCGGGCTGTCTAGAAAAACGCCGGTATGCCCATTGGTACTGCTCAGGGGCAAGTCTAATACCTTTTTCAATAGCTAAGTTCATAGCAGTGGCTGCCGCTATTTCATCATTTGTGTTTATTCCATCCACTAAGTAAAACTCGATTTCGAAGCCTTCGCCATGAGGTTTCCTTAATACCGTCGCTAATAGTACTTCTGACTTATTATGCTTTGCTAACGAGTGAGTTAATTTTCCGGTATAAGCATTGAGTCCAAAAAATGGGGCGTAAACACCAGCCTTCACTGATGGTAAGTGATCAGGCAGTATGGCGAGAACGCCCCCGGTTTTTAAGTGTTTAAACGCTTTTCTTGCTCCCCGCGCATCAGCACTAAACATGCTAGTGCCGACTTTCGACCTTCCTTTTAAAACCATGTTTTCTATTAATTTGGATTTAACCGGCTTGTACATGGCGCCAAAGGGGTAGTTCTGTGGTACATAGAAGTTAAGTACTTCCCAGTTTCCTAAATGCGGCAGGATAATAATTACGCCTCTCTTTTTGTCGAAAGCAGTTTTCAATACTTCTGGGTTTTTGACGGTGACTTTACTGGCCAAATACTCCGTAGGTCTAAACCATACATAAGCGGATTCCATCAGCCACTTACCCGCTTCCTCGGCCGTGTTTTGTAGTAGAGTTTTCTGCTCATGCTCGCTTTTTTCTGGAAAGCAGGCGCGTAAATTACAAGCAATAATATGCTTTCTTTTTTTGTTGATCCTAATTGCCAGCTTTCCTAAATGGCTACCGATGATTTGTGACCATCGCAAAGGTAGCAGGCCAAAAGGCGTGGCCAGAGCGGTCATCATTAAGAATGTAAGGTTTTTCATGTTGACGGCTAGCTTATTCAGGGCGAGGAGGCTTGTTATGTAATGCAGCAAGACACAATTATATCATATAGTCATTGATTAGAGTTTCAACAAAAAGTCTCCGTTTTGTTCAATGCTAGATAAAATAGAGATGGTGCATAGTTTGCTAGGCAGCTTACCTGAAAACATCTGGGGAAGCGGCGAACAACCCATTAAAACACAGGTGTGAGTTGATGGTGGCTACTATATCATCCCTAGGAGCCTGTCGGACTTAGGAAGAATCTACTGCGGCAGCAAGAAATCGGTGCCTTTTCCCGATCATTTTCGTAGAATAGGCTCACTATTCGCCTCAAATGATCGAAAAAATGCCCTCGATCTCTCTCTGCCTCGCTACGACTCCCTAAGTCGGACAGGCTCCTAGCTCGCTGGCCAAGTTTAGTGTGCCGCGACAGGTTCACTTATATTGTGATATCAGTATTTCTAAGTGTGTCTATAGAGATATCCTCGTATTACTGTTGCAGAAAATGCCTTGCTGTGGTTATCATGCAGGCATTTTTTTAATCTAGCTTCAATTTCGGTTAGTATTGTTCTCGATGAATTTTCAGTTGGCTATGTGCACTCATGAAAATGAGTTGATGTTTTGTGAGCAAGCCTTATAAATAACCCCATATCTAGATACGGTAAAACCTTATGACCAATCCATTTTCTGCTCAATTAGACGAGCATATTAGCGTTATGAAAGCGGTACACGAGCTTGCTCCCATTATTGAAACAGTGGGTCAGCGTTGGCTGCATGCATTGCAAAATGGCGGAAAAGTATTGTTAATGGGTAATGGCGGTAGTGCGGCCGATGCTCAACATATTGCTGCTGAACTAGTGGGTCGTTATTTGTGTGAGCGCAGAGGTTTGCCTGCGATTGCGTTAACAACTGACACGTCAATTATAACGGCAGTTGGCAATGACTATGGTTATGATGCGATCTTTTCTCGGCAAGTGGAGGCCCTAGCTAATCCGGAGGATATCATCGTAGCTTACTCAACTAGTGGCAATAGCGCTAATACTTGTACTGCGATTGAAGTGGCACGAGAGATTGGTTGTTACACAGTCGCACTGACAGGTGAGTCAGGTGGCAAACTAAAATCCCTCGCTAACGACTGTCTTTGTGTACCATCTTCAAGTACACCGCGTATTCAAGAGGCTCATGCTTTTCTTGGACATATGCTCTGTGCTTATGTTGATTCTTCATTTGACTAGTACGCTTACCTTGGAGTGCACCGACAATGAAAGTAGCCTTTCTCGACAGAGATGGTGTTATAAACAAAGACACTGAATATCTTTATAAGGTGGATGACTTTAAATTTACCCCTGGTTGTGTGGCAGGGTTAAAGCAGTTAGTTGATAAAGGTTATCTGCTTATTATCGTCACGAACCAATCAGGAATTGGTCGTGGCTATTATTCTGAGCAGGATTATCAGGTTTTGACGGCCTGGTATCTTCATGAGTTATTGATGCAGGGAGTCTCTATTCAGGCAGTTTATCATTGTCCTCACTCTCCTGAGACCGAGTGTGATTGCCGAAAGCCCAAGGCAGGTTTGTTTCGCCAGGCATTGAAGCAGTATCCCGAAATTGATTTTTCCCAATCGCTGATGATTGGTGACAAACTGTCCGATTTAAAGGCTGCACATAGTTTGGGTATCCAAAAGCTTATAATGGTAGAAAGCGAAAATAACAGCGAGGCTCATAATGCTTGCTCCGAGTTAGAGGCGAAGTTAGAAAACTTCATTTCTCTGGCGGATTTTGCACGCTCCTTATAACCCCTTTATTAGTCAGTATTTATCATCTCCTCTTTGCAGTACGCTCAGCCATACATAGTCGCTGGTAGAGCGTGGCCATCCAAAAATATACTTAAGCAATTAACCGGCGCGGTTTGAACTCCTGGTGGTGTAATAAAAGCGTTGTTGTTGAAATAAATTAGCAATAAAAATGGAAGCAGTGGGCTGCCACCCTTTTAGAGTTTTTTCATCGATATTATTCGGTGATAATTTTTTCGACAACGCCTTCAGCTTTCATCTCAGCAAGAGCCTTGTTAAATTAGCTAATA
>JBLHVA010000068.1:0-8190 GCA_047630005.1 Candidatus Endobugula sp.
CTTATTTAGTCTAGCTGTCGCCGTTAAGACTACACCTCAACATTTGGCTCGGCAGCCTTATCACCCAACAATAAGCGTTCTAAATAGCGAGCGATTACATCGACCTCTAAATTTAATTTAGTGCCCGGCGCGTAACGTCCCATTACCGTGTTCGCGATGGTATGCGGCACAATATTCACATCGAACTCGCAACCGTTAACGGAATTCACGGTAAGACTTGTACCATCAATAGTGATAGAACCTTTATGGGCAATATATTTTGCCATATTGGCTGGCACACGAATTAAAAAACGTTCTGAACGTGCATCGGGATGGCGACCAACCACTTCACCAATACCATCAACATGCCCACTTACAATATGTCCGCCTAAACGGCTTTCTGGCGTCAAGGCACGTTCTAGGTTAACTGATGTGCCTGTCTGCCATTCGCGAATAGTGGTTAAGTCTAAAGACTCTACCGACACATCTGCACAATATCCTGTGGCGGTTTTTTCAATGACCGTTAAGCAAACACCATTAGTCGCTATTGAATCACCCAACTGTACTGCTTCCATTGGTAAGCCAGCGGTATCAATATGCAGGCGTACATCACCTTCAACGGGCTCTACGGCAACCACTTTACCTACGGATTCGATAATACCTGTAAACATACGCTCTATCCCCTTTACCCTTTTTGCTCTTTTAAAACGACGAATTAGTGAAACTGAGCCGTTATACGTAAATCATCGCCAACCATACGACGATCCGTTACCGTTAATGCTATTTTTTTTTGCATACTTGCCAATGATACATTGGCTAAAGCACGTGCATCGCTACCGAGCATCACGGGTGCTTGGTAGATAATTAATTCGTCCACTAAACCCGCATCTATAAATCCACCCAACAACGTTGCACCGGTTTCTACTAATACCGTATTACATTCGTAACGGGTCGCTAGTACGGTTAACACTTGCTCTAAGCAAAGATGACCTGCTTCCGTGGTGGCTACCCGCTCAACCTTTACTATAGGAGTGATTATAGGTCTGGTCATAGAGCCATCACTTACACTGTCATTTAGCGCTAGTACCTTCTCGATCTTGCCATCTGTTACTGCGGTAGAAGTAAACACTAGTACTTGAGCAGCTGGCGACGGAGCAAATATATTCGCGCTCAAGTTATTATCTTCTGCGATACGCAATTGCGTATCTAGTAGCACGCGTAATGGCGGACGCTGCAATATATCGTCTATATTCGGTAAATCACTGTCTTCTCTGCGAACACTCAATCGACTATTGTCGTGCAATATCGAATCAATACCGCTGATAACCCCACAGCTTTGTGCTCGTAATCGCTGTACATCTCGCCTTGCGGGCGCACCCGTAATCCACTGGCTTTCTCCGCTCGCCATGGCGGTACGACCATCTATACTGGTGGCAATTTTCGCCACCACCCAAGGACGCTCATTCTGCATCCGACAAATAAAGCCGTGATTCAGCGCTGCGGCTTGTTCGGCCATTAAGGGGCCTTCAACCACACAACCCGACTCACGCAGTATTGCCAAGCCTTTGCCTGCCACCAGCGGGTTAGGATCTTCCATCCCATACACGACTCGGCTAATACCCGTGTTTTTACTATTCGCTAAAGCCATAGCACAAGAACCGGTTCGCCCTTGATGCGCGCAAGGCTCTAGTGTCACGTAAGCAGTGATATTTTCCGCGCTTACACCCGTACTTACATCTGCTGGTAACTGCTGCAGAGCATGTATTTCTGCATGGGCTTCGCCAGCACGGTAATGCCAACCTTCGCTAACAATTTGTCCGCCTTTCACCAACACGCAGCCCACACAAGGGTTGGGTCGAGTGGTATAACGCCCCTTTTCTGCCAGCTGTATCGCTCGTGACATAAACCGATGATCGTCGGCAGAGAAAGGCATATTCTAGACCTCGACAGGCTTTTCTAGACGGTCTAACTCTTCACGGAATTCGTTAATATCTTTAAAACGACGATAAACTGATGCGAAGCGCACATAGGCAACCTCGTCTAATTCTCGTAACTGCTCCATTACCTTTTCACCAATCACCAGCGCGGCAATTTCACGCTCGCCGGTGCTTTGTAGATAATGCTTAATTTGATTCACTGAAGACTCAATCGCCTCTGCACTGACAGGGCGTTTCTCTAAGGCGCGGTGCAAACCCGCACGCAGCTTGTTCTCATCAAACGGTTCGCGCGAGTCATCCTGCTTTATCACTCGCGGCATGAGCAGCTCAGCAATTTCGTAAGTGGTAAAACGCTCATGACAAGACAAGCATTCACGACGACGGCGTATCTGATCACCATTGGCGACTAAACGAGAATCTATTACCTTGGTGTCATCAGCGCTACAAAAGGGGCAATGCATCAACAAGTCTCCAATGACGAGTCCAATAAGACAAATACAACTAAAACGTTTACATTAAACGCCTAGCTAAAAGGCCGACATAATACCATAGACCGTGACTCAGGGAGTAATACGCAGCATGCATAATTAATATGGCTGTTTTTGAAACACCTCTACACCTTCAGGTATTTTATACCACGGCTGCTTCTCACCCACCCACAGGTGTACCGTAGGTTTTCAACACTAAACAGTCATCCAAACCTACTGGCTTTAACTTCAATCTAACCATGCCAACATCTGTCGGATCGTACTGATAAAGACGGTTACCACAACCTGAACAAAAACACGCGACATTGCGATTGACCACTTCTGACAGCCTCTCCCAATGATGCATTTCACCAGAGAATTCTATATCCGCTGCAACTACAATCGTGGTGACACTAAACAGACTCGTTGATAACTCCTGGCAATGACAAGGCGACACATTCACTGGCGGTTTACGCAAAAAACAAAACATCTGACCACACTGACACGAAGCATTAACGGGTGTGAATGGAGTTGCATATTGGAGCTGTCACGTTAAAGCCTCTTGAGAAATAGATTCTCACATAATAAAAAGGCTACCTGCAAAACAGATAGCCTTTTCGATCACTTTATTCGTGGCGTGTCACTAAGTATTCATTAGCCATATACTGGGAATTTTGCACACACAGTTAATACTTTTTGCTTCACTTCAGCAACTACTTGCTCAGAATTACCTTTTTCTAGCGAATCAAGTACATCGCAAATCCAATGAGTGAGCTCAACCGTTTCAGACTCACCAAAACCACGGGTAGTAATCGCTGGCGTACCTACGCGTAAACCAGAGGTCACAAACGGTGAACGTGGGTCGTTAGGTACTGAGTTTTTATTCACCGTAATAAAGGCTTGGCCTAATGCTGCATCGGCATCTTTACCTGAATACTCCTTACCAATCAGGTCAACCAGCATCAAGTGGTTTTCGGTGCCGTTAGAGACGATTTTAATGCCGCGACCCATAAAGGTTTTAGCCATCGCTTTCGCATTCACTACGACTTGCTTTTGATATTCCTTAAACTCGTCGCTCATGGCTTCTTTAAAGCTGATAGCTTTTGCTGCAATCGCATGCATTAATGGGCCACCTTGGCCACCGGGGAAAACGGCAGAATTTAACTTCTTCTCGATTTCTGGATTCGCCTTCGCCAAAATCAAACCACCACGAGGGCCGCGTAAGGTTTTGTGCGTAGTGGTGGTAGTTACATCAGCAATTTGCACTGGGCTAGGATAAACACCTGCAGCCACTAAACCCGCTACGTGGGCCATATCCACCAGTAAGTAAGCACCCACCTTGTCTGCAATATCGCGAAAACGCTGCCAATCCATAATTTGTGAATACGCAGAGAAACCCGCGATAATCATAACTGGCTTATGCTCTATCGCTAAGCGCTCTACTTCGTCGTAGTCCACTTCGCCGGTTTCGGTATTCAAACCGTATTGAATAGGGTTATAAGTTTTACCCGAAAAGCTCACTGATGCACCGTGAGTTAAGTGACCACCGTGGGCTAAACTAAATCCTAGAATGGTATCTCCCGGCTTACATAGCGCTTGAAATACTGCTGCATTCGCCTGCGAACCCGCATGAGGCTGAACATTGGCATAGTCTGCACCGAACAAGGTTTTTGCACGCTCAATGGCTAAGGCTTCTGCCTGATCCACATACTCACAACCACCATAATAACGCTTACCCGGATAACCTTCGGCGTATTTATTGGTTAACTTTGAACCCTGCGCCACCATGACCATTGGGCTGGTATAGTTTTCTGACGCAATTAGCTCGATATGCTCTTCTTGGCGACGCCCTTCAGCTTGCATAGAGGCCCATAATTCGGGATCAAAATTTTCGATGGTTTGTGACTTATCAAACATAGGTAATAACGCCTGTAGTTGAATGAACTGAATTGAGTGTGTGGAATATCGACTTGGGTAAAAAAGAAGCGCATTTTACATGAATAATAGGGTAAATCCTACAGGGGCGTCAAAAACCAGGGAAGTTCTCCAACTTGCGACAAAACACCAGAAACAAATCAAACAACACCCAAATGACTCAAAATTGTTTAAACCCAACAGACTGCTGAGACGAAAACCCAGACAATCAATCGTTCATTCAGCTAACTTAAAACGTTGGGTAATTGCACCTATTTCTTGCGTCTGCACGGAAAGGTCACGGGAATAACCTTCTAACTTTAGGCGTATTTTCTTAGTTGCCTCTCCCTGCTCACAAATATCACTTACTTGTGATGCTATATCATTCGTGTTGTATGAAATCTCTTCAACTGCAACAACCACTTGATCCATTTCTGCCACCACTTGCTGGATCACTTCTTCGATGGTATCAAATGCCCCCCTTGCATTATTCGCATTTTCCTCTCCAGAAGAAGCCAATTTAGTCCCTTGATTCATGAGCTTGGCCATCTTTTTAGCTTGATTGTTAAAGCTTTTAATAATGTCGCCAATATTACTAGTTGCACTAACCGTTTTTTGCGCTAGCGCGCGTACTTCATCAGCGACTACCGAAAAACCACGCCCTGCTTCACCTGCTCGTGCGGATTCAATCGCTGCATTTAAGGCCAGCAAATTAGTTTGATCAGCTAGGCCATTGATAACATCAATAATTCCCAGCATTTTTGTGCTGGCTTGTCCTAGCTCTTCTACCTCCTGATTGGTTTCGCCGATTAAACCTGCAATATGAGTCATGGAGGTAACACAATCATTAACCACCTTTCCACCCATTTCAGTGTTTTTAGAGGCCGACTGGGTGGTCTCACCCACGTGTGCTGAACGTTTGGCGACATCATTGACGGCGACAGATATTTGCTGAGTAGCTTCCGTGGACTGCAAAGTGTTTTGCTCAACCTCTTCGCTAGCCTCAGCCAATTGTTTCACTGCATCTTCAAGGTTTTCACGAATTTCAAGTAACGTCTTATTACCATCAAGCACCCTAGCAATCACTCCTGAAATGTCATGCACCATAAGATTAGATGCTTTTTTGAGCTGGGTGAATTCATCTTTTTCATTATCATTTGTTTCTAGGCGTCTTGAGAAATCTCCCTCGGCAACCAGCTTAAGAAAGCCATGCATGGCTTTGAGCTGGATATTTAATTCTCTAGCAATTGCCCCTAGACTAATAAAGATAATAATGCCAACAATAATGGCAGCCACTAGCATGATCTTAGTGGCTGCCTGCTGTGCACTTTCTGCTTGAGCGACCACTTGAGCGATGACCGTATCATCAAGGAATGTCTTTTGTTGCAGGACAATATCATTTAGCTCGATCAACAACGGCTGTAATTCCGCAGCAATAGTAGACTCGTTATCAATTAAGCCTTTAATCTCGTCATAAGCGAGTCGGTATCCATTGACGGACTGGCCAATTTTGATGGACTCCCAGCTCATATCGATTACAGTGGCCTCTAAGTTCTTTAGGCCCTTTTCTAACACTGATTTGTCGCTTACACTTTTCGTGATCAGATAACCTTTTTGTCCTGTAATCATGCTAATTACATCGTCTTCGATCATGGAAAAACTAATCTTTTCCAATTGAGCTTGAGCTGCATAAAGCCCTTTTAACTTCCCTTCGCTTGGGCTAAAACCGATGATTTTTCGTCCTTCTAATATGGCTTTATTACCACTAACATAGGCATTAACCAATTCTGAAAGACGTGCGGAAAATACAGTAAGCTCTTGATAACTTAGGTTTTTTGTCATGGCCTGCATACCAAATACTAACTCGTTCAATGCCTCTAAATCATTGGAAAAACTCTCACTGTTTTCCGCGCTTAAGCCTTGTGCGGCGAGTTTGAGCTGTAATAATTTACCTGAGAGGATAATGGAATTGGTATTGTATTCTGTTGCGGCTTTTTGTTGACTGAAACTTTTGCCAACACTACTCAGCCCGATAAAGCCAGAACCAGTGACTAAGGTGAGCCCCAACAGAGTAACTGCGATGACAATCGCAAGCTTTTGCTTCCAAGACAGGCCTGGACCAGGTAACTTTTTCAATATTGACAACATAATATGTCTCGTTCATCTTGGAGCATTAATGAGTAAAACCGATTTTTCGTATCCTTATATCTCAGCTTAGACAAAAAAAACCTCACCGCAAGTTTCTCGTTATTGGCGAAATTACTACTCAAGCCGAGGCAGGCAATAAATAATGCCGACGTAGACCTTACAGTATCATGTCACCCTAAAACAGCCTGTTTTTAAAAAGGAAAACATAACAATTTCACCTAACCCTAAGACTTGAAATCCAATATAGAGGCTCTATCTGTAGAAGCTCTGTTTGCAACAAAAACCCGATACCGCCATAAGACATAAAAAAAGAGTTTTCTTTCCTCTGAAAAAAACAGAGTAGGAGTTTTTTTTCTTATTCTTCAAATAAAACCCCAAGGTCAACAGAAATCTACAAAACAAGCGTTGAGCGTATTAATAGCCTATAGTAATGTCAGCTTATCTTTTAACTATTCATCTTTTTGGAGAACAGCCATGATTAAAAAAATAAATAAAGTTGCATTAGCTTCAGCTCTCACACTGAGCTTTATTGCGAGTGATGTGTATTCTGCTACGGAGTGGAATGTATCACTTTGGAGCAAGCGTCGCGCATTTACCGAACACGTCGAAAAGTTAGCCGAGCTAGTATCAGCTAAAACCAAGGGCGATTTTCAGCTTAATATCTCTTATGGTGGATTGTCGAAAAACAAAGAGAACTTAGATGGCATTGCTATTGGCGCTTTTGAAATGGCACAGTTTTGCTCATTTTATCATGCGGCTAAAAACCCAACCATTACCGTCACTGAATTACCTTTCGCTAAAGATGTTTCGCTACAACGCTTATCTGAAATTTCCCAGGCGGTATATAAGCACCCTGCCGTAGCAAAAGATTTGGCGCGCTGGAACGCGACATTATTAATGCCATCACCATTACCACAATATAATATCATTGGTGTAGGTGACACCCCTAAAACACTTGCTGACTTTAAAGGTAAGCGCTTACGTGGCCCAGGCGGTATTGCTGGCGTGATGAAACAGTTAGGCGCTGTTAAAACAGGTGTAGCCGCTAATGAAGTACGTCAAGCACTAGATTCAGGTGTCATTGATACCGTTGCCTTTGCACAGCATGCGCATCTAGCCTTTGGTTCTATTCAAGCAGGTAAATGGGCAACCACCAACCTTAATCTGGGCACAGCAAATTGCCCTGTTGTAGTAAACAGCGATGCATTAGCATCATTAAGCGCCGAAAACAAAGAAGCCTTATTAAGCTCGGTACAAGAATCGCTTGATCACTATGTTGCTAATTACGATGGTAAAGTTGTTGCAAAATACAATACTACCATCGCTGAAAAAGGTATCGAATCAGTTACTTTTACCCCTGCGCAAACCGCAGAGCTAAACACCTTAGCGGAATCAGTACGCACAGAGTGGATCAAAAAATATAAAAATCAGTTTGACGCTCAAGCTTTATATGACTTCACGGCTGCTGAGTTTGCTAAATAGTTTTTCCTGTGAAAATTTCATGACGTAAGCTCATGATCCTTTGCGCCCTACTCTATAGTGGGCGTTTTTTTAATTTTTAGGGAATGCAACATAAAGCCTGAAAAGCAAAAAATAGCGTCAGAGTAAATTTTTATTCAGTGCGCTTTCAGCACGACGCTAGAACTTGGTAAAACTTTACTCTATCCCCATTTTTCATACAATTTTCACTCTGCCCCAATCTTCACCACTTTGAGAGGACATGCTATGTCTAGCGCATCAACAGT
>JBLHVA010000069.1:0-8186 GCA_047630005.1 Candidatus Endobugula sp.
TAACTCGCGTTGGGCATCGACAAATAATAAAAGCCAATCTAGGGTAAATTTATGATCAAGGCATCTACCATTCTTATATTAACCATCGCATACTGCGGCTTATTCGTACCGTCTATTGCATATGCTGATAACTCACTTTACCGTTACACCAACGATAGCGGTGCGCGGGTAATGTCTGATGCCATATCGCCTTATTACGCCGCCAAAGGCTACGAAATCATTGACAGTCGCGGCAATGTGATCAAAATTATTCCCAAAGAACTGAGTCCCGAAGAAAAAGTACGTCAACGGAAACAGCGGAAGAAACAGGCAACGTTAGATGCTTGGGACCAAAAACTACGCTCTCGCTATCACAGCTTAGCGGATATCGAAGCAACCAAAAAACGTCGCCTTAAAGGTGTAGATAACAGCATTACTTCTTTACAGTTGACGCTTGATAATATTTCGGAGACGGTGAAGTATTATCAAGCGGAAGCGGCGAGCAATGAAAGACAAGGCGTGGCAGTACCCAAAGATACGTTATCGTCAATGGCACGCCTACAAAAAGATCGTGATTTTATCGAACAAGAGATTGAAAAAAGACAGGCAAACCGCAAAAAAATTGTTGCCATGTTTGATCGGGACGCTGCTCGCTTTACCATCATTTCGTCCAAATAAAAAAGCAGCTAAAACGTTAACTTACTGCTGCCTTTTCATGAAAGAAGCCGGTCATCACGATGGATAGCTGCTCCTGCCAGTGTGTTGTAGGCAGGCGTTTAAACTCACTTCTTACGTACTGTGCAATACGTCCTTCAGCCACAGCCAACAAACTATTCGCTGCGATATTAGCCGGTAGACGAGTCCGTAAACCTTCTCGCATCTCAGCTTCACGTAATATTTGTTTGAGTTGTGTTTCTAGGCGCTCAAAAAACTGTATCACTCGCTGACGTAGACGATCCGTTTCACCAGCAATAGCATCACCCGTTAAAATTCGCGTAATGCCTGGATTACGTTCACAAAAAACTAATATCAGCCATAATATTTTTTCACATTGAGCGGTGGCATCTGCATCGCTTTTAGTAATAATCGCTATATTTGTAAAAACGGTCTCTTCGATAAACTCAATCAAACCTTCAAACATTTTCGTTTTACTTGGAAAGTGACGATACAGTGCAGCTTCTGACACACCTACTTTTTTCGCCAAAGATGCCGTCGTAATTCGTGCGCCGGGAGACTCTTCAAGCATCGCAGCCAAGGACTCAAGAATTTGCTGGCGGCGAGAAATTTTTTGCTCAGGTTTATTCATAAAAAGTCCAGGAGATTTCGTTATCTTTAGTATTATAAACGTATATTTGAGTGTTAGCATTATAACATCAACTCAAAAAACGCAGAGTGCCATCCTAACCATATACGGAGATATCTTCAACGTCATTATATGATGAGTACGATTCTTTTAATTGCTAAACGCACTGATATTATTTTTTACACTTTTTCTGCTTTATTAGTGATCAATGTACCTACACCTACATCGGTAAACACTTCCAACAATACTGCATGAGCAACACGGCCATCAACAATATGTGCACTCGAGACACCGCCTTTTACCGCATCTAAAGCACACTGTATTTTCGGTAACATACCACCATATATCGTGCCGTCAGCAATCAAGTGATCGACTTGCTCAGTGGTTAATCCGGTTAAGACTTCACCCGCTTTATCTTGTAAACCCGCTACGTTAGTTAAGAGCATCAGTTTTTCTGCCTGTAATACTTCAGCTATTTTTCCTGCCACCAAATCCGCATTAATATTATATGATGCACCATCATCACCCACACCAATTGGGGCAATAACCGGAATAAAGTCACCTTCGGTTAAGGTATTAATCACATCAATTTTTACTGAGACGACTTCACCGACTTGCCCTATGTCGATAATTTCTGGCGCTGTCATACCTTCTACCGCATTTTTCGTTATTGATAACTTTTTAGCTTTAATCAAATTACCATCTTTACCGGAAATACCGATCGCTTGACCACCATTACGATTAATCAAGCTAACGATTTGTTTGTTAACTGACCCACCAAGCACCATTTCCACAACGTCCATCGTGGCGCTATCAGTCACTCTCATACCATCAATAAAATTAGATTGTATATTAAGCTTTTCTAGTAAAGCACCAATTTGCGGGCCACCGCCGTGTACCACGACAGGATTCATACCGACTAATTTCATCAGCACGATATCACGTGCAAAACTTTGCTGTAATGCTTCGTCTACCATCGCATTACCGCCAAACTTTACAACAATTGTTTTGTTAGTAAAACGTTGTATATAAGGCAATGCTTCGGTTAATACTTTGGCAACGTTTTTTGCATTATCAAGACTCAAGGTCATCCAGTTGTTTCCTTATAAAATTTTATATCAGCTGAGCTTAAGGAATAACTTCAGCGCTGAATAACGCAGCACCGTTGTTAATTTAAAAGTTAAGCTCTAGCGTGGAATCTATTTTAATTAATTCATTTTTAAACTGTTGTTTGATTTTTTCTAGCTCTTCTTCATCGACAGCTTCAAAGCGTAAGGTTAATACCGGTGCGGTATTCGAAGCTCGCACTAAACCCCAACCGTTAGCAAAATCAACACGCAGACCATCTATTGTCGTACGCTGTCCATCAGGAAATTCTGCTTTTGCAATGAGCTGCTCGATAAAGATAAATTTTTGTTCTTCGGTTGTAGCCAGCTTTATTTCTGGCGTTGATGACCGGCTAGGTAGGGCATCAACTAATTCGTCGAGAGTTTGCCCTGCCAATGTTAATAGTTCAAGTAATCGTGCGGCCGCATATAAACCATCATCAAACCCATACCAACGCTCTTTAAAGAAAATATGACCGGAAAATTCTCCACCCAACAATGCTTGCGTTTCATGCATTTTTGCTTTGATGTGAGAATGTCCCGTTTTCCACATAACAGGTCGCCCACCGTTTTCACTAATAACCTGAGCAAGCAACTGAGTAGACTTTACATCAAACACCACATCACAACCGGGGTTACGCGCGACAATATCTTGCGAGAACAGCATCATCAGTTGATCTGGCCACACGATTTTTCCTGATGCAGTCACTGCAGTAAGACGATCGCCATCACCGTCTAAAGCAAATCCAATATCTGCTTTTTTTGCCTTCACTGTTTCAATTAACGACGTTAAGTTTTTTGCCACCGAGGGATCAGGCTCATGATTGGGAAACTCGCCATCAAACTGGCAATACAAGGGGTGCGTTTTACACTGCAAAGCGTTCATCAAGCGCGGCGCGAGCTCGCTTGATGCGCCGTTAGCCGCATCGACAACTACTTTCCAGCCATCAATTACTGCCACATCGCTAATAATTCTATCGATGTATTTTTGTGAAAAATCCTCTGTCGTGGACACACCCTGATCATCGGCGACGGTCACGTCTCCCTGCTGAATCCGTTCTTTAATACGCTGGATATCACCATCGACCAAGGTTCTTCCCTTAACAACCATTTTACAGCCGTTATACTCTTTCGGGTTATGGCTTGCGGTGATGATAATGCCGCTGCTGGTGTTAGCGTGTTCACAAGCAGTGAAGTTCATCAGCGGTGTCGGTACGACACCAATTGCTATTGTATCGCAGCCGGTCGAATGGATGCCTTTTAATAAACACACCGAAAACTCTTGCGAGTGCGTGCGCGCATCCCAAGCAACAACAGCTGATGTCTCTCCCGCTAGCAACACTTCTGTCGCGAACGCTTGGCCAACAGCATACATTACATCATGAGATAGCTCTTCGTAAGCTATGCCACGAATATCGTATGCACGAAAAATATTTTCTGGAAAATGACTCTCTGCTTTTTCGTCTTTCGCACTGCTTACCGATGTTACTTTGATCTCTACCGAAGATACATTTGAAATTTTCTCTACTATATTATTTTCCGTAGAGACTTCATTACTTTCAACCTTAGCAAGTTCAGAAATAGGTTCTGACTTTTCAATAATATCAGGCACATTTTTTGTCGTACCATTGCGGGTGTCTTTTTTCTTTCGTTTTTCCGGCGCACGAAAAACCAACAACGTACCGAAGCATAATATTAAAAATGGTAAGCCAATAGTAATAAACCAAACCCATGTGGGAGTTATTTCAGTATTTTTCTGTAGCTCGAGTGAGGGTTGATAATTAATATGCCAATGACTATTACGAATATTTTGAGTAGTTGAGCGCATCGCAGTACTTGCTTGTCCTACACTAAAAAACGCTAATGGTGCGCCTTGCTCCACTTTTTGTAGTAAAGCGATTTTTCCAAGAGAGGTATTAATACTACCCCATGTTTTATGTAAACCCTGCAAACCTAATGTGGTATATAACACGCCCTGTATATTATCTTCTGCATCAGTAATCGCCACCAAGTGATGCAGTCGCCACTGATGAGTGCCGGTTACTTTTGCTGCTTCGGTGTAAAGGAGCTCTTGATCGTTAAGGCGATTAACCATATCTAGAAATAAAAAATTTACTCCATATTGGGTCAGCATATCTGAGCGATGCGTACTGTCGGTTAATAAGGACTCAGATATTTTTTCAATTTCAGCAACTGAGAACAACATAAAGTTTTTTGCTTCTGGCAACGCTTCTTGCCAAATCAAGCGACGCTCATCTAACCACTCTTTTGAAGCATTTTTCACTTCTTTTTCTATCAATGGCTGATTGTCAATTACAATTAAAGGTTCATTAGCAAAAGGGGCGTCTGTAGGCACTTGCAATACAGAAGGTAAAACGATATTTGGCACGAATACATCATCAGGCACTTCGTCTGCAAACGAGGTCAAGGTTACTTTTAACGATGACAAATAATCCTCTGTGCTTTTATTATAGGTGTCGACATTTTGCTCTACGTACTGTGAAAAACGTTGTTGATTTTGAGGCTTGGTTACCCACCACCACGCAGCATAATAAGTAACAACACCACTCAACAAGGCAATAATTAGCATTATCGACAGTAGCTGATGTAGTGCTAAACGAGAAACAGCTGTTTTCATCATCATCACCGTAGTAGTTACAGAACAGGGGCTGTCTTAGTAGAAAGTTCGTGAGCAATTTTCTCAGTAATCGTTATTGCTAACTGATGTTTGCTGGCTTCTGGTAGCTCAACGAGACTATTTTTTGTTAATATTGTGACCACATTGTGATCACTATTAAAGCCAATCGTGCTATCTGATACATCATTTGCAATAATCATATCTAAGTTTTTTCGTTGTAGCTTATCTTTTGCATAAGCAATAACATCATGGGTTTCTGCAGCAAAACCTATCACAAATGGTTTATTGCTAGCGTTTGCTACACTGGCCACTATGTCTGGATTTTTTACCATGTTGATGGTCATGGTGTCGGCTGCGGTTTTTTTCATTTTTTGTTCGGCAATAGTCGCTGGGCGAAAATCAGCAACCGCAGCTGATGCAATAAATATATCGCAATCGTCTAATTGCTCCATGCTTGCTTGGTGCATATTCTCTGCCGAAATAACATCAATACGGTGAACGCGATCCGGACAGGCTAAAGCCGTAGGCCCACTAATCAAGGTGACTTTTGCACCTGCATCTACTGCGGCTTGGGCTAATGCATAACCCATTTTTCCTGAGCTATGGTTACTAATATAACGAACTGGGTCAATCGCTTCGCGCGTAGGGCCTGCAGTAATGACGACGGATTTCCCTGCTAACAATCCAGTATCAAAATGTTGTGCTATTTCCTGCGCGAGTACGGCCGGTTCAGACATCCGCCCCATACCGACATCACCACAGGCTTGCCCACCAGAAGCGGGGCCTATTTGGTGTACTCCGCGTGCATTAAGTAGGGCGAGGTTATCTTGTGTGGCCTGATGATGCCACATAGCTTCATTCATCGCGGGGGCAATGATTAAATCACAACGCCGCGCCAAACAAGCGGTTGTCAGCAGGTCGTTGCCATTACCTTGTGTAATTCGGGCTATCACATCAGCGCTAGCAGGCGCGACGATCATTACATCTGCCCAACGAGCTAATTCTATATGGCCCATGGCAGCTTCTGCCGCAGGGTCTAACAAATCCACGTGGACGGGGTTTCCAGACAATGCCTGCAAGGTCAGCGGGGTAATAAATTCTTGTGCGGCGCGCGTCATTACGACACGCACATCAGCACCTAAGTCTTGTAATCGACGAATTAACTCTGCACTTTTATATGCGGCTATACCACCAGAAACACCTAATAATATACGTCGATTGGTTAATGTTACTGCCATTTTTAATCCTGTGAATTTCGTAAGGTCAACGCTAAAAAAATGCTGATATTCTTATGTCGATGGTCGCCTTGTCGTTGCATCCACCGCTTCGATCGGCTGAGACTTTGCCTGAGATCACCATAACCTGCTACGATAACATTTTGTCAGGGAATCCGACACTATTTCAAACATGCAGGTTCATAAGTACACACTATCAACACACCCCAACCATTATCAAGGAAGAGACTATGGCAATTACCGACTGGCCTACCGCTGAACGCCCCCGCGAGAAACTATTAACACAAGGTGCTAACACCCTATCCGATGCCGAACTGCTAGCAATTTTTTTACGTACCGGTTGCGCTGGGAAATCCGCCGTTGACCTAGCACGAGAACTATTAATACAGTTCGGGGGCTTACGGCCCATCCTCGAAGCTAATCAATCGAGCTTTTGCCAAGGCAAAGGCTTGGGGAGCGCGAGTTATGCACAACTACAAGCGGTATTAGAGATGGCGAAGCGGCACTTAGCGGAAAGACTAAAAAGAGAAGATGTGTTCACCAACCCCGCACATGTAAAACGCTTTTTATCCATTCAGCTACGGCACTTACAACAAGAAGTGTTTGCCGTTCTATTTTTAGATAGCCAGCACCAACTCATTCGCTATCAAGAAGTGTTTTTTGGAACGGTCAATGCTGCCAGTGTTTATCCCCGCGAAATTGTTAAATTGGCTCTCAATTTTAACGCCTGCGCAGTTATTTTCGCCCATAACCACCCTTCAGGTATTGCTGAGCCCAGCCAAGCAGATCGCCATATCACCCAGGAGCTACAAAACTCACTGGGCTTAATAGACGTTAAGGTACTTGATCATTTAATCGTCGGCGAGGGTGATGTCAGCTCTTTTGCCGAAAATGGCTGGCTGTAACATGCAAAGGCCGATTAACATTGAAAGTTAATCGGCTTAAAGTAGGGTAGCCAACAATAGAATGCCTACTGAAAAATCGGCTTCGCACATACCTGCAAAGCCGATACGAATATAGCGATCTTGATTATCATCTCCAACCAAGTGATATTCACCTTCATGCTGAATATAAACACCTAATTTTTGCGCTTGCTGTGCCAATGCCGAAGCACTCACATGCGGTTTCTTAATCTTCAGCCAAAGCGCCATACCCCCATCGGGAATATCAAACTCAAAGCAAGCTACACTATGGAGCACCGCTACTGCATGATCTCTACGTTGTTGGTTAATCCGAGTCATGCGCCTAATGTGCCTTTCAAATCCACCCTCTTTCATCCACCGCGCTAATGCAGATTGCATAAACACATTGCTCTTATGATTAATCAACACACGATAATCTTTTACTGCTTTGGCCATAGGGGGGCTCAAGGCCATAAAACCTATTCGAGTACCGGGAAACATTATTTTTGAAAAAGTGGAGAGATAAATCACTAGCTGCTGCGGATCTTGTGATGCCATGGGCGCAAGTGGTTGGCAGCGGTAATGAAATTCGTGATCGTAATCATCTTCAATAATAGGGATGCCGTGAATGGCAGCCAGTTGATAAATCGCCATTCTACGGCTCACTGTTAAGGTCACTGTCGTAGGGTATTGGTGCAGTGGCGTGAGGTAGATAAGTCTAATATTACCCAGCAGGATCTTCGCTTCTAAGTCATCAGGCACAATACCGTTTTTATCCTGCTGTATCGCCACTAAATCAGCGCCAGCACTGTTAAATGCCGCCATGGCTGGAGGATATCCTAAAGCCTCTACAGCAACCTTATCGCCTTTTTGTAAGAGTAATTGCGCAACGATATACATCGCTTCTTGTGAGCCGTTGGTGATAACAATATCACGATCAGTGATCGCTCTTGCTTTACGCAAATAGCATTTCACCTCTGCAATCAATTCTGGCGTGCCCTCACTTTCACCATACCCTAACTG
>JBLHVA010000070.1:0-8075 GCA_047630005.1 Candidatus Endobugula sp.
AAAGCCAGCCCTTATTATTATTCATGGCACGCCTGGGGACTGGCGGCAGTATTCGCGGTATTTATTTAACGAGGAGCTGTTATCAATTTATCGTGTGATAGTTATTGATCGTCCGGGGTGGGGCGACTCTGTATTGGGGAATGAGCAAACGTACGCAGGCTTTCCATTGCAGGCTAGCATTATTGCATCTTTGGCAAAACACCTACGTGAGCAAAGCCAAAACCAACCCGTGGTACTAATGGGGCACTCTTTGGGCTCATCGTTGGCGCCACAGATAGCTTTAGACTTTCCGGAGTTGATTGATGGACTGCTTTTGTTTGCGGGAACATTAAACCCGGAACTTGCTCAGCCGCGATGGTTTAATTATGTGGCGATATTACCTTTTGCGCCAATGATTATCGGTGATGAGCTTTCTCGAGCTAATCAAGAGATTTTTGCTTTAGAGGAAAATGTTAAGCGGATGAGTGAGCGCCTTCAAGAGCTAACCGCGATGACGGTTGTCGTTCAGGGGATGAAAGATGAGTTGGTTTATCCTGCTAATATTGATTTCGCTGAGAAAATCTTCAATACTCAAACAACAACTTTTGTTCGTTTAGAAAATGAAGGGCATTTGTTCCCGATGACTCGTCCGACAGATGTTGTGCTGTGGGCGAGCTCTTTGTTAAAAAAATTAAGCAACAAACCAGCCCATTAAAATAAACCCAATTTAATTATCGTCTTCAGAGCTTAACTCCAATTCTTTGAGTTTTCTTGTCAACGTGTTTCTTCCCCAGCCTAGTAGTTCTGCAGCGTCACGTTTTCGTCCTGACGTGTGCTGTAGTGCGGCCTTAATTAGGGTTTTTTCAAAGGTAGGCACTGCTGATTGTAAAATATTTTTTTCACCGTTTTTCAGCAATATATTAGCCCAGTGCTGCAAATGGTTTTCCCAGTCGCCGGCAACTAATGTTACTTGTGTGTTGTCATGAGCCTGTATCTCTGGTGGTAAATCACTAATATGGACTTCACGACCAGACCCCATTACCGTTATCCAGCGGCAGGTGTTTTCGAGTTGTCGTACATTTCCGGGCCAGGGTAATGTGCGTAGATAGTCTTCGGTTTCTGGTAGCAAAATCTTAGGTTCTACTTCTAGATCAGAGGCGGCTTTCTTGAAAAAATATTGCGTCAGCTTAGGAATGTCTTCTTGTCGATTTGATAATTTTGGAATGTGTATTCGAATAACATTGAGTCGATGAAATAAATCTTCGCGGAATTTTTTTTCGTTAACCAAAGTTTCTAGATCTTGATGCGTAGCGGCAATGATTCGTACATCAACGTTAATGGGCGTATGACCACCTACGCGATAAAATTCACCATCGGCTAATACACGCAACAAACGGGTTTGTGTTTCGGCGGGCATGTCCCCAATTTCGTCCAAAAATAAAGTGCCGCCATCGGCTTGCTCAAATCGTCCTTGTCTTAATGTAGAGGCGCCTGTAAATGCTCCTTTTTCGTGGCCGAACAGTTCTGATTCGATTAAATCTTTTGGAATAGCCGCCATGTTTAATGGGATAAACGTGTTGTTTTTTCTTGGGCTGTGATGATGCAGGGCATGAGCCACTAGTTCTTTGCCTGTGCCTGACTCGCCGTTTATTAACACCGTGATAGTCGATTGCGACAAGCGGCCTATGGCACGAAAGACTTCTTGCATAGCCGGCGCTTCGCCAATGATTTCGGTATTGTCATTAGTGTCAGCAATCACCTCGACCGAAGGTTGATTAACTTCCTGTGAGTAGGCGATTGCTCTGCGTGCAACGGCGACGGCTTCATTCATGTCGAAGGGTTTAGGCAAATATTCGAATGCCCCGCCTTGATACGCCGATACAGCGCTATCTAAGTCCGAGTGGGCGGTCATAATAATGACTGGGATTTTAGGGTGTTCAGTTTGTAATTGATTTAATAAATCCAAACCGTCGATACCGGGCATGCGCACATCGCTAATAATCGCGGTAGGCTTTCGGGTTGCTTCTATCGACAGTTGTTCAAGGGCTTGGTCACCGTTGGTAAAAGCAGTGACGGCAATGCCTTCACGTGTGAAGGCTTTTTCGAGGACCCAGCGAATAGAGTTGTCGTCGTCGATAACCCAAAGTGTTACAGGTGAGCGATTCATTTTTTTAGCCCTGTAGTTGGCATTGTAGTTGAGGTTGCCATTGATAATGTAGGCGAAGTGCAAGCCGTTGTGAGAGGAATGTATACCGAAAAAGTGGTTTTCCCGTTGCCGCAATGACACTCAATAAGTCCTTTATGTTGCGTGATCAGTTGTTGTGAGATGGCAAGCCCAAGCCCTGTACCTTCAGCCCGGCCAGAGATCATTGGATAGAAAATATCATCGATGATATCGCTGGGGATGCCGGGGCCGTTGTCTTCGATACGGATGTTGGCTACTAGTGGATAGTGTTTACGACCAATCGTAAATTGTCGATGGACAAGGCTATGAATAGCGATAGTGGGGGACGTGTTGCTCGGTTGTTCGAGCAGTGCTTGTACGCTATTACGTAATATATTGAGAGTGGCTTGAATGAGCATATCACTATCGCCGACAAATTCTGGGATGCTAGGATCGTAGTGTCGTGAGAAGGTAATCTTATCACCAACCTCTGCACAAATAATCGTCAGCACATGCTCTAGTACTTGATGAATATTAACGGGTTCATTATTAATAGTTTGCAGGGGACCGAGCATTCTGTCTACTAAATTTCGCAGCCTGTCAGTTTCGGCAATAATAATGCTGGTGTATTCTTTGAGTTCATCGGTATCGAGTTCTTGAGACAGTAATTGGGCAGCACCACGAATACCACCTAAGGGGTTTTTAACTTCGTGTGCAACGCCACGAACGAGGTTTTTTGTGGTTTCTTGAGAGGCAAGCAATGCTTCCTCACGGCTAATGCGTAGTAGCCTATCCAGAGGTTGGATTTCCAGGAGTATCTGTTGCTTATTGGCAATGGGCGTTACCGTGTAATCGACAGTGATCTGCTGGTGAGGATGTAAGCGCCAGAGTGCTTTACGTTTGGTGTATTCATTTCCATCGACAAGTACTTCGCGTATCTTCTCGATAGCCTTTTCTGATTCGTAAAAATAATGATTAAATGGTCGGCTAATCATCTGCTGAGAGCTGACTTCTAGCAGGGATTCCGCAGCAGTATTCGCATACACAACTGCCAACGAACTATCAAGCAAGACAACAGCATTCGTTAAGTTATCGAGTAATTGTCGATAATCGTGTGAGCTTGTCATATGTATCACGCCGCTGTTTATCATACGGTTGTCGGTGGATAACCGAGTAAGAATAGATGTGTTAGTTATTATTTATATTATCTATCCATTTGCTTGCATCATATCGGTGCGCTTTTGGTGCCTAAGATAGCTTACTTGAGTTTACCTGAGATAGTTTACTTCGATATTTCTTAATCAGCCTAGAAATATCAAAGTAAAAAAAGCCCCGCAGAGCGAGGCATTGGAATTACCTGTTATCGCTGGAGCCTATGACAATAATTACAGGCTGTAGTACATTTCAAATTCAATTGGATGAGTGGTCATGTTCAATTTTTCGACTTCTTCACTCTTCAGCGCAATATAGGCATCAATCATATCGTTATCAAATACGCCGCCAGCGGTTAAGAAGTCACGATCGGTATCTAACGCGTCTAATGCTTCGCCTAAGCTTTCACAAACCGTTGGGTACTGCACTAACTCTTCTGCTGGAAGGTCGTAAAGATCTTTGTCAGCTGCGTCACCAGGATGAATTTGATTTTTGATGCCATCGAGGCCAGCCATTAATAGCGCAGAGAACGCAAGATATGGGTTTGCTGTAGGATCAGGGAAACGAGTCTCGACACGTCTTGCCTTCGCTGATGTCACATAAGGGATACGGATAGATGCCGAACGATTACGTGCAGAGTACGCTAAGATAACCGGTGCTTCATAACCTGGTACTAAGCGCTTGTATGAATTAGTTGAGGCATTACAAAATGCGTTTAACGCTTTAGCGTGTTTGATGATACCGCCAATATAAAACAGTGCTGTATCGCTCAGGCCAGCATATGCATCACCTGCAAACTGGTTAGTGCCGTCTTTAGAGAATGACATGTGTACGTGCATCCCGCTACCGTTATCACCAACAACGGGTTTAGGCATAAATGTCGCAGTTTTACCATAAGCGTGCGCCACATTGTGTACACAGTATTTTAGTATCTGTACTTCATCCGCTTTTTTGGTCAGCGTGTTCGCGCCCACACCTATTTCACATTGGCCGGCCGTCGCTACTTCGTGGTGGTGTACCTCAATCACTAAGCCCATTGCTTCCATGGCGTTACACATCGCGCCACGAACTTCATGTAATGAATCGACAGGAGGAACAGGGAAATAGCCGCCTTTAATGCCCGGCCGGTGACCCATATTGCCTGCAGGAAAAGAGGCGTCTGAAGACCATGCCGCTTCTTCTGAGTTGATCTGGTAAGACGAACCCGACATGTCGGTTTTCCATTTTACGTCATCGAATACAAAAAACTCAGGTTCAGGGCCGAATAATGCAGTGTCCCCTAAGCCTGTTGCGCTTAGATACGCTTCAGCACGCTGCGCAATTGATCGTGGGTCACGGCTATAGCCTTCACCAGTAGTTGGCTCAACAATGCTGCAGCGCATAATAAGCGTCACTTCATCGGTAAATGGGTCAAGAACCGCGGCATTGCCATCGGGCATTAAAATCATGTCTGATTCATTTATGCCTTTCCAGCCTTCGATGGAGGAGCCGTCAAACATTTTGCCTTCTTCAAAAAAGCTGTCATTAACTTCTGATGCAGGAATAGTCACGTGGTGCTCTTTGCCTATGGTGTCTGTAAAGCGTAGGTCAACCCAACGAACTTCTTTTTCTGCGATAAGGTTAAAAGTGTTTTCCGACATTGATATTTCCTCTAAGTGTGACGGTTTAGTCATTAATTCATTATGGGATAAGTGTGATGAATATATTTCATCACTTATGCATTTAGCAAAATCGTGCGTTGTACTTATCCGGTAATCGTACTGCTAAATCTACATAAAGCAAATTTAATGCCAGTTTTAACTTGCGAATGATGGTGAGGTAAATTAAGGGCTGTAGGCATGTGGTCAATACGTAGTCTAGTGTAAATCAGTATTTTTTGCACTATTTTGGGGCCTTATTCGGGTGTCGATCTTTTTTGGTGCATCTTTGGCTGTGCTTTAGGTCAGGCAAGCCTTCACAATGCTTCGCGATTATTGTTCACTTACAGTAAAATATTCAGTCAGAGGGTTATTCGGGATATCCATAGCCCATGAATGAATGTAAATAGGTGTAAAGAGATCAAATGGCGATAGTTGATGAGGATAGAGCGGTGATTGAAACATTGCTTGGCCGTGAACCTAGGGGGTTAGAGGATGTGGCTGTGCGTGATAATAGCGGCGTCCCAATGGTTATTCGCGTTGCGCCGTTGGTGAATGATAAGCCATTTCCAACCATGCTGTGGTTGATTGATAAACGGCTGAATTACGCCATAGATCAAGTTGAAGCGGGTGGTTTGATTGCTGAGTTGCAGCAACAAGTGGATACAAGTGATGAGCTGCAGGCAGCAATGGTCGTTGATCATCAGCGTTATATTGCGTTGCGCCAATCATTTATTTCTACAGAGCAGTCACGGAAAATACAAGCGCTAGGTTATCAGAATGTGCTTTCACAGCGTGGTATTGGGGGCATAGCTGATTTCCAGCGTATCCGTTGTTTGCATACGTATTATGCTGCGCACTTAGTGACTGCGAATACGGTTGGCCGTCTGTTAGACGATTACTGGCATTCGCGACAATGTGCATTTCCTCACTTTGCCCTATCTTAAGTACATGCTTTCCGTTTTACCATTGGTTATTGCCGCTGTCAGTTAACGATTATTATCACAGCATTGATCTCGCACAAATCATGCGGTTTTACAGATATTCACTACACTACATATATACGCACCCATTGACGTACTTTACTATATCTTTGGTGTTATCTATCGCTGGGGCTTAGATTCTTTTGGAGCCTTTATTTGTGTTGCAGAGTAATCATGTGAAAAAATCTAAGCGCTCCAATAATGTATGGTTGAAGGTCGTTGGTTTAGTGGTTTTATTAATCACTTTAAGCGGCGTGTCTGTTGCGGTAACGCTAATGGCAATAGGGACATTCGATGCTGCAGAAGTTGTTAAAAAGAAAGGCAAGTCGGTAGGCGATATTTTTGAAGCAGAAAAGATTTGCCATGCACGTATCCGTTCAGATTATGGAGATGCATTGAACTCTATTGGCTTGGATGAGCGCTCGGGGCGTTACGATAAAAGTGGAGAGGAGTACCAGCTGTTTTATCAACTGAATGTTTATCGGGATAAAACTAAACGAACCGGCGTGAACGTGTTCTTCACTAATTGTTATATTTCATCTGTAGATGGATTTGTGACGCGTATGGAATACTTAGAAAATGGAGGCGGTAAAAGCGAGGTGTTAAAACGAAGTGATACCAACTTTATTGGCCTTTAATAAAAGCCAACGTAAGGGGTGTTAGGCTGCCTTTGCGACTAAAAAGCAACCCATCACAATCATGAGCGTACCGATGAGTTTGTAGGCGCTCAGTTCTTCGTCCAATAAAAAAACACCGAACAATAATGTAAAAATAAAACTGATCCCCAGAAATGGATAAGCAATGGATAAGTCTACTTTGGATAAAATCCAAAGCCATGCAAGAGTGCTGAGCCCATATATGGTTAATCCAGAAAATACTAACGGCGAAAAAATAACGTGAAGTAGCGAAGTGATACCGTTGCTCAATATTCCATTGGCGGTATCAATTTCTTTCATTCCTAATTTTAGTAGTAGTTGTGCGCAGGCTGAAACGGATACTGTGAGTAAAATAATGCAGAGTTGAAATTTCGTCATGTTTATTCTCAGGCTTACATGCTGGATGCAAAAACAATTAATAAAATGAGAACGCCGGTTATCCAGCTACGACTATCTTTTATAGCGAATGTAATGGGATCTTCATCTACTTCTCCACGCGATGCCATGATGATAATACGAATAATCCAGTAAGCAAAAAGAGGGCAAAGCAACCAAAGTGCGTAAGGTTCTGCGTACAGTAGAATGGTTTCGGGGCTGTTGATATACATTGCAAAGACGAGTACAGATAACATTCCTGATGCAGTTGCTAGGCTCATAAGTACTTGTAGATCCCCGATATAATAACCGCGCCCGCTCAATTTAGTCTCTTTGCTATATTTGTCTTGATTATTAATGATTTCGGAAAGACGTTTGATGAGTGCTAAGCATAAAAATATAAACATTGAAAATGCCAGCAACCAAAACGACGGTAGAATTTCTACGGCGAGTGCGCCAGAAATAATCCTTAAAGTAAACAATCCTGCCAGTATTGTGATGTCTAGTGATTGAAGTCGCTTAAACTTAAAGCTATAACCTAACGTGACTGCAATGTAAGTGAGTAAGCTATATAGAAACCATGTGTTTAGTTGTGCTGCAATAACGATAGATGCTAGGAGTAGTATCGAAGAGAGTGCTATTCCTTGTGGTATTGATATATCTCCTGCAGCTAATGGGCGGCATTTCTTTTTGTCATTTTTTCTGTCAGGTGTTAGATCAGATAAGTCGTTAATAATATATGTTGCTGAGGCGCATAGCCCATAAGCAATGAAGGCAATTGTAGCGCTGGTAAATAGGATGGCGTCACTTAATTGGTGGACTGTGATCAGGGAGACAAAGATAAGTGCGTTTTTCACCCATTGGTGAATGCGCATTTGTTTGAGTATGGATCGAAAAGAAAGTCCGCTTGAACCAGAAAAAGTTTTTTCAACCGTGCATACAGCAGATGTTTTCTTGGCTAACGCAGGAGATGTGCTGATAACGACAGCGCTCTTTGCATGCTGCCATACCTTCAAATCAAGTGATTCATTGCCAACGTAACTAAAGTTTTTTTCGCCATAGCGTTCAACTAAAAAATGCGCCTTGCTAGCGCCGGTTAAATTGACGTTTTGGTTTGATCCATGAGCTT
>JBLHVA010000071.1:0-8041 GCA_047630005.1 Candidatus Endobugula sp.
TAAAAACTCAATGTATCTACTTTACAGCGGTAAGAAATAACTAAAAAAATTCGTATCTTTTTGATAACCCATACGCTCATACAATCGCTGAGCCGACAGGTTAGTCGCTGCTGTTTGCGAACCAATGCCTCTTACTCCTGCAGCACGAGAAAAGCTTTCCGCTTTTTCTAGTAAGCATCTACCTACTCCTGCACCTCTTGCGTTAGGAGTAACGTACAAATCATTTAATATCCAAGTGCGCCTAGCCTATAAAGATGAAAACGACGGGTATAGCTGTGTAAAGCCAACCGCATCACCGCCATCTTCTTGCGCTATAAAAATTACGGATTCACTTTTTTCTATTCGTTCACGAACAAAGTCTTGCGCTAATGAGATGTCGCTTTGTTGCTCATAAAAAAAACCCGATACTGATCAAACAATATTGCTACTGATTGCACATCATTCGCTGTTGCCTGACAGATAGAGGGCGACATTTTTACACCTCCTTCACATGACTTGTAAACATACGAAAGGCCGCATAACTGAAAAATACCGCCAACAAACTTTCAAACCCAATGCGCATTTTACTATAAATACGTTGAGCGATGGCGGTAGAAAAAAGTAAGGCATAAGTAAAAAAAACGCATATACCTATTAAGCCGCATCCTAATACAACCGCAAAAGCCGTTTGGCTATGTGCGTCTGACTCCATGGCAAAAGTCACTATAGATAACCACACAAAAATAGCTTTAGGATTGGTTAAATGCAACAACAAACCCCTAAAAAATATTTCCTTACTATCAACGACACTCAGGGAATCAATGACAGATTTTTTCGATTGATGCGAAACTATTTTATTTTTTGGTCTTTGGGTGGGCAACAATTTTTTTGGCAACAAAGAAATTACCGAGCGTACCGAGCGCAATGCCAACCAAAGTAAATATATGCCGGCGGCTATTTTCATCGCAAACAATAAAGAAGAATAATGCACCAATACCGCAGAGAGGCCAAATGCCGCTAACACGCCCCAAAAGCAAGAGCCTACAATAATCCCCAAAGAAAGAACAAGCGCAGGCTTTCTACCTGACGCCATCGCCGTTCCCATGATCGCCAAATTACTAGGGCCGGGACTCGCGACACCTAAAAAATAGATAGAGTAAGCAAGCAATACTTGCCCCGTAAACAATGCTTCCACTTTCTTCACCTCTTTATTATTAGTTAACTTTACATATTTTAGCTATGCCTTAATACCGCTTTAACCACGCTAAAATCACCCGATAAAAATTCTAGTAACATTGGCTCTACTTGATCCATTGTTACATCACTAATCCATTCCGATCGACAGCTCTCTACTAAAGTGATTGCTTGTTTAAACTGCTCAGGTGAAAAAACAAACGAGCCCAGTAGTTTTTTCTGGTGGCGAATCAGTTCAGAAAAATTCACTTCTAACGTCGGCGTTTCAAAGCCTAAAAATACGCAGGCACCCTGCTTTTTTGTAATATCTATAGCGGCACGTTTAGCTGATGCAGAACCTACCGTATCAAACACCACATCAAAAAGAGCGGCATCATTCTTATTTGAATTATCTGGCATGAGACTTTTCACATTTTCAAACACATTATGCGCGCCCAAAATCTGGGCAGCGTCTCTACGGTTATTTGATGGCTCTATCACTGTAATATTGTTGCACTCTTGCGCATGGGCGCAAGCGACCAAACCTAAACCCAAGCCTCCCGCACCTACAATCGCTATTGACGACTTCGCTGTCGCGCCGGATAACTCCCATGCATTCACCGAGTTAGCAAACGGCTCAATGAAAGCCGCTTGCTCCCACGATACGCTTTCTGGCAAAGGGAAAAGATTAGACGTAGGCACTGCCACTTTTTCAGCAAATCCGCCTTGAGTTTGTACACCGATTAACGACCAATGATCACAAAGCTGTGTTTGCTGAGTTGAACAGTAATGGCAGTCACCACAACCAGAAAGCGGAAAAACAGCCACACGTTCACCACTGGCAATGACACCCACAATGCCATGCCCCATCACATTGGGTAATGGGCGAATTCCGGGATTATCAAAACCAAGATATTCACTACCGCCAATACCTGTTGCAACGACCATAACGAGTGTTTGATGATAGAGAGGAATAGGGTCGTTTACTTCCCTAACGACCAATTTTTTAGACGCGTCTAACACGAGGGCTTTCATTCTCTTATCTCTTTAGCCTCTTCATATAGCAATGTGATAACAAAAAAGCCTTTCGCGTTAGAGCAGAGAGGCTTATTTTACTAATCGATTTTCAATTAATTCATCAACAACCGATGGATCCGCCAATGTAGACGTATCGCCCAAGCTGTCGATTTCGTTAGTGGCAATTTTGCGTAAAATCCGTCGCATAATTTTTCCTGAACGAGTTTTCGGCAAACCTGGCGCCCATTGAATTAAATCCGGTTTCGCAATAGGTCCAATTTGTTGCACACACAACTTAACCAATTCTTTTTTGATTTCATCGCTGGGCACTTCGCCATTCATCAGTGTGATGTAAGCATAGATGCCTTGGCCCTTAATCTTGTGATCGTAGCCAACTACCGCCGACTCAGCGACTTTTTCGTGTAGTACTAACGCACTTTCTATTTCAGCCGTACCTAAACGGTGTCCACTGACATTCAACACATCGTCCATACGGCCGGTAATCCAATAATAACCATCGGCATCACGACGCGCACCGTCACCGGTGAAGTAGTAACCCGGATAAGTCGTGAAATAAGTATCAATTAATCGTTGATGATCACCATAAACACTACGGATCTGACTTGGCCACGAAGCTTTAATCACTAAACTACCTGCGCCCTCACCTTCGATCTCTTGTGCATTTTCGTCCAAAATTGCTGGCTGCACGCCAAAGAACGGTAAGGTTGCCGAACCCGGTTTTAAATCTGTCGCGCCCGGTAGTGGGGTTAACATATGTGCGCCAGTTTCAGTTTGCCACCATGTATCCATAATCGGACAACGCTCTTCACCTACCACGGTGTTGTACCAATGCCATGCTTCGGGATTAATCGGCTCACCCACCGTGCCTAAAATACGTAAACTCTGGCGAGAGGTTTTTGTCACCCACTCATCGCCAGCGCCCATTAAGGCGCGAATCGCTGTTGGTGCGGTATAAAAAATAGCGACCTTATGTTTATCCACAATATCCCAGCAACGCGAAGGGCTTGGGTAATTAGGTACCCCTTCAAACATTAACGAAGTTGCACCATTGGCTAACGGACCATAAACAATATACGAATGCCCTGTCACCCAACCGACATCGGCAGTACACCAATACACCTCACCTTCTTGATAATCGAACACATATTTATGTGTCATTGCTACCTGTAATAAATAACCTGCCGTAGTGTGTAACACCCCTTTTGGCTGACCGGTAGAGCCTGATGTATACAAAATAAATAACGGGTCTTCCGCTTCCATGGCTTCAGGAACACATTGTGTCTCAGCAGCAACGACCGCGTCTTCATACCAAACATCGCGGCTCTCATCCCACTGAATATCACCACCGGTTCTTTTAACAACCAAGCAGGTATGTACATTAGGGCATCGCGCCAAGGCTTTATCGGCATTCGCCTTTAGCGGAACGTGCTTACCACCACGCAAGCCTTCATCAGCAGTAATCACGACTTGGCAATCAGAATCGAGAATACGATCGCCCAAGGCTTCAGGTGAAAAACCACCAAATACAATCGAATGTACTGCACCAATACGCGCACAAGCCAACATGGCATAAGCCGCCTCAGGGATCATCGGAAGATATAAACAAACGCGATCGCCTTTTTTCACACCCCGAGCTTTTAACACGTTGGCTAAGCGACATACTGCTTCATGTAAGGCAGCATAAGTAATGTTTTGGTCATCGCTAGGATCATCACCTTCCCAGATAATGGCCGTTTGCTCTGCTCGTGCAGGCAGATGGCGATCAATACAGTTTTCGCTGACATTTAGCTGGCCTCCATCAAACCAGCGGGCAATGCCTTTATGCATATCCGACTCACACACCGTCGTCCACGGTTTTTGCCAACTCAGAAATTGCGTGGCTTGCTCCGCCCAAAAAGTATCAGGGTCATTAATCGACTGTTCGTACAAGGTTTGGTACTTTTCTTTAGTGATATGCGCGTTAGATTTAACACTATCCAGAACGGGGTAAACAGTAGACATGGGATTTCCTTTGTTTTTCAGGGTAAGCTAGGCTCATAAAGTATTCATTATTTTATACCACATAGACTACTAAGAATGGGCACACATCACAATAACAATACTATGATACTTTAGTGAAAGAATCTGGTGAAAGAACCTAGAGAAAGAACCGTTACATAAACGCAACGCAAGGAATACAGCGACAAAAGGAAAAAAGAGGGTAACTAATGCTCAGCAACGGTAGCAAGCATTGAGACAATATACATAAAAAAGGGAGGATTAGAAGCCTTTTCACGGAAGATAGCTTTGCTTTCAGGCACCAACAGTAGGCGCCGCTAAGCGAGGTAAAACGCACAAAAGAGGGCGTTCATGTGTTACACCGTCAAGCGACATCCAAGTAAATGACCGATTGAGTACGTTTTTCCTCGGTACCCCCTTGTGGGGTGAACGCTGTACGAGAGCAAAATGGCTTTCGTGTAAACATCTCGATTAATCTGTTTGCACTGGAATAGTGTTCGCCGTACGCTCAACGGTATTGTCGTCGTTTAGGTAGACCAGTCGTGGCTTAAACGTATCCAGTTCCGTCTCGTCGAGTTGTCCATAAGCTGCAATAATAATACGATCACTAACCTGTACTTTACGTGCAGCTGCGCCATTTAACGATATCGTACCCGAACCCGCTTCCGCTAAAATAACGTAGGTAGTAAAACGTTCACCATTACTCACATTATAAATATCAATTTGTTCAAACTCACGAAACCCCGCTAGCGTCACAAGATCTGAATCTATCGCGCATGAGCCGTCGTACCAAAGTTCGGCCTGCGTTACGCACGCCATATGTAACTTACCTTTCAGTAATGTTGATTGCATAATCTATCTTATTCACTATTAATAAAAAAAAATCATTTACCCATCACGGCAAACATTAAAAAACTGTAATAGAATTATTACGAATATCTACAGCGACACATTATCAATCAAACGTGCCGACTGTGTGTACATCGCACCCAATATGGTCACCTTGCCATCATCTTCCGCTGCGGGCGTCAATGTATCGCTACTACAAATCTGAAAGTAATCCACACGAAAACCGGCTGCAATAATCTGTGATTTAGCCGCTGCTTCCAGCACTGGGTAATCTCGCTGCCCATTAGCAATTTGCTGTTTAGCCCACAACAAACTTTCGTGCAGCTGATTCGCTTTAAGGCGCTCCTCACTACCAATAAAGTTATTACGTGAGCTCATAGCCAAGCCGTCTGTTTCACGCACTATGTCACCGGCAATGATATCGACCGGCATACACAAATCTTGCACCATGCGGCGAATCACCGCGATCTGCTGATAATCTTTTAAACCAAATACGGCGGCATGAGGCTGTACGATATTAAAGAGCTTGCTCACCACCGTTGTCACACCTTCAAAATGCCCAGGCCGACTCGCGCCACACAACATATCGGTCATACTCGGAACAACGACTCTTGTCTGTCCATCCATCCCGTTCGGGTAGATCTCTTTTTCTTCTGGGAAAAACAAATAATCACAATGATTGTCGATCAATTTCTGACAATCATCATTAAACGTACGCGGGTACTGATCCCAGTCTTCATTTAACCCAAACTGTAAACGGTTCACAAAAATACTCGCCACCACCACATCACATTCCGTTTTAGCCTTATTCACTAACGCTAAATGCCCATCATGCAAATTCCCCATCGTTGGCACAAAACCAATACGTTTACCCGCCTGCCGATCGGCATCAAGGGATTCACGTAGAGACTGGATATGACGAAAGATTTGCATAATATATAAACAGATTGAAGACAAGGGCGGCGATGATACACCGTGACCACATACCCTGCAACCAAGGAGAAAACAGCTTTTACGCCCTGAATTCGTTGCTTAAGTCTATAGCGACTATTTAACCTATTTGCGCTACGTAAAAAGGCTGCCGGGCTACTGTGGGTGGGAATTTCAATCTCCCTTAGACTGGCTCTTCTCAAGCTCCACCCTTAAAAGGTAGGGGCAGCATGCGACAAGAGATCATTCGTGTAAAGCGCTCAAATCCGCTTACTTATGGTCAATAAGTGTGCGAAAATAGCCGCCGCAATTTTACTCCTTCATTTCCGCTTAAAAAGACGACATTATCATGGCTAAAACTGGCTTAGCAAAAGCACCTCATTTATTTCAGTACCCTAAATACTGGGCCGAATGCTTTGGTGCAGCCCCTTATTTACCTATGTGTCGCGCCGAAATGGATGAACTTGGCTGGGACAGCTGCGACATTATCATCGTCACCGGTGATGCCTATGTCGATCACCCTAGTTTTGGTATGGCGGTAATGGGGCGTTTTTTAGAATCCCAAGGGTTCCGCGTTGGCATTATTGCCCAGCCCGACTGGAAAAGCGCCGCTGATTTCAAAGTGCTGGGCGAGCCTAATTTATTTTTTGGCGTCACCTCAGGCAATATGGACTCGATGATCAACAAGTACACCGCTGACCTTAAGGTGCGTAACGACGACGCTTACACCACCAATGGCGAGGCAGGCAAACGCCCTGATCGCGCCGTCACGGTATATTCGCAACGCTGCAAAGAAGCCTACAAAAATATTCCCGTAGTGATTGGCGGCATCGAAGCCAGCCTACGTCGCATTGCACAATACGATTACTGGAGTGACGAAGTACGTCGCTCAGTGCTGATCGACTCTACTGCTGATATATTGCTTTACGGCAATGCTGAACGCGCCATTGCGGAAGTGGCACACCAACTCGCTCACGGACGCAAAGTCGACGAACTACTGAACATTCGTGGCACCACTATTTCACGCAAAGCGCTACCTGCAGGCTGGACCGAGGTTGATTCCACTCGTATTGACTGGCCGGGTAATATCGACAAAATCCCCAACCCTTACGAATACGACCAATCGCCTAGTTCCTGTACCGAAAAAAGCACCGAGGAAAAACTGGGCATCGCCGTCGACGGGAAAGACAACGCTAGCGATAGTGTAGTCAATATCGTGGAAGAGGTTATCCCTGAGCCTATCAAAATCATCCCCATGCCACTACAGCGCAAGGTCAAACTGGATGAAGATAAAACCTATGTGCGCTTACCTTCTTTCGAAAAAGTACGTGCCGACTCTGCATTATATGCTCACGCGTCTCGCGTATTGCACCAAGAAGCCAACCCGCATAATGCACGCCCCTTAGTGCAAAAACACGGTGACCGAGAGGTATGGGTTAACCCACCGCCGATCCCGCTAAAAACCGAGGAAATGGATGGCGTATTTGACTTACCGTTTCAGCGCCGACCACATCCAAGTTATGGCGAAGCCAATATCCCTGCGTACAGCATGATTAGTACCTCGGTGAATATTATGCGCGGCTGTTTTGGCGGCTGTACCTTCTGCTCGATCACCGAACACGAAGGCCGAATTATTCAAAGCCGTTCAGAAGAATCGGTATTGCGCGAAATTGAAAAAATCCGCGATCAAGTCCCCAACTTTACCGGCTCTATTTCTGACCTTGGCGGCCCCACCGCCAATATGTATTTCTTAAACTGTAAAGACGATGTCACCCAAGCAAACTGCCGTCGACTTTCTTGCGTGTATCCGGGTGTGTGCAAGAACTTAATTACCGATCATAGCCCGACCACCAACTTATATCGCAAAGCACGTGCAATACCCGGCATTAAACGTATTTCCATCGCCTCTGGCTTACGCTACGACCTCGCTATTTTAGATGAGGAATACGTAAAAGAACTGGTCACACATCATGTGGGTGGCTATCTAAAAATTGCACCAGAACATACCGAAAACAAAACATTATCCATGATGATGAAACCCGGCATGGGCGCTTATGACAAATTTAAAGTCTTG
>JBLHVA010000072.1:0-7984 GCA_047630005.1 Candidatus Endobugula sp.
GCATAATGTGCCCTATAAGTGCAAGGTCCGAAAAACAATCGTTTTGGTCATCGCTCACGCAATCGACATTCGTATGAGACATTGCCCATACGGCTGCAACAATTGTTGGCTAAAAAGCCAAACCAACAAAAATGTCGTGAACTGTCGCTTTTTCATTAAGCTAATACAGCGCCTGTTGCGTTGCTTTTATTAGGTGAATTCTATTAAGTGACTTCTAATTAGGTGACTTTTATTAAGTGAATTCTATGAAGTTACTTGCATTGTGTTACGTTTTTTCATTGTAGGTATCAAACACCTAGAGTCAACTCCAGAGTCAAACGCTAAATACACTATTTTTCAAATTCTTGTAAAATAGGACAATCCCCCACACTACTTTGGCATTGACCTACTAGCGTGATCAGCTGCTCTTTCATTTGGCTTAACTCCTGAATCCGTAGACTAATCAGCTCAAGTTTACTGTTTATCATCGACCTTACCTGAGGTTTAGCATTTTTCGGATCATTTCGAAAATGCAATAACTGAGAGATATCGTCTAAACTAAAGCCTATTTTTTGCGCCTGTTTTATAAAACGAATACTGCTGATATCGCTATCTAAATAGACACGAATTCCGCTATTCGTTCGCTTTATATTTAAAAGATTTATTTTTTCATAATAGCGTAGCGTGTCGATTGAGACGCCGGTCGCTGCTGATATCTCACTTATTTTCATGGGAAGCCATTGTTAATAATCCGATGTACTGAAGAAGCAACATACCATTATTGCCGATATCATTAATAGCCTATCGTTTTGTTTTCGAACAAATAAAAGTAAAATAAAAATATAAATAACATTAATTTACAACAGCTTACAATTCAAACCTAAAGTGCATTATACAATCAAATCACTTCTTTTAATTCTCTGCATAGAAAGTAAAAAGCGAACAAACAGGATAATAAATATAGGAATCAAGACCGGCCAGCAAAAGTAACCGTAAGATAAAGGTTTAATGCACCTTAAGATAACGTTAAAATCCCTTATTTTGATTACATTGGAAAATATAATAATGGGCAGAGCTTACCAGAACCGCAAAGAATCCATGGCAAAAACCTCTGACGCGAAAGCCAAGGTATATAGTAAATATGGCCGCGAAATTTATGTCTGCGCGAAATCCGGTGGTGTAGACCCCGACGGCAACCTTTCTCTTCGCAGCATGATCGACCGCGCCAAAAAGGATCAAGTGCCTAGCCATGTTATCCAAAAGGCGCTAGAAAAAGCCAAAGGTGGTGGCGGTGAAGATTTTTCTACTGCACGCTATGAAGGCTATGGCCCGGGCAGCACTATGGTGATTGTTGATTGCTTAACCGATAACCCTAACCGCACTTTTGGTGATGTACGTATTTGTTTCACCAAAACAAAGTCTACTATTGGTACGCAAGGTAGCGTCAGCCATATGTTTGACCATTGTGCAATATTTGTATTCGCTAACGATGATGAAGAAGCCGTATTAGAAGCGTTAATGATGGCTGATGTAGATGTAGCCGATATTGAAAGTGATTCAGGTAAAGTGACTGTTTTCGCCCCTTACGCCGAGTACTTTAAAGCTAAACAAGCGCTTACCGAAGCCTTTGAAGGCATTGACTTTGATGTAGACGAAACACAATTCATCCCTCAAAACACCAGCCCTATTGCTGGCGACGATGTAGAGATGTTCGAAAAATTCCTTGATATGTTAAATGACTTAGATGATGTTCAGAATGTATATCACAATGCCGATTATTAATAATCAACTATAATAGATATACACAAGCAATTGATTCTACAATAAAATCAAGCGAGGGTTTAATGGCTGAACCAAAAGTACATACATCTATTATTACAAACCCAGCAACTACAAAGATCACCTCAACGATCACCGATAAAGTCCCGCTAGCGCACGTTCGTCCTACGCGCAGCTTGGATTTATTGTCTCATCGTGAAATTGACGGCGTGCTCAATGCAGAGAGCAAAACTTACGAGCTTTTCCGCCAATGTGCGCTGGCTATTCTTAATACCGATAGCAATGAAGATGATATTACGCTCATTGCAGAACAATTCTCTGACTTTGATATTCATGTCATCCAAGAGTCCAGAGGGATTAAACTAGAAATCATCAACTCACCCGCTTCGGCCTTTGTCGACGGCAAGATTATTTATGGTATCAGAGAACACTTGTTTTCAGTATTGCGCGATATTGTCTACACCTACCATAAGGTCAACACGGGCGGACGTTTTGATTTTGCATCTAGCGAAGGCATCACCGATGCGGTATTTCGTATTCTGCGTAATGCCGGTGTCGTTAGAGCAAATATACGGCCTCAACTAGTGGTTTGCTGGGGAGGACACTCTATTCCTCGCCACGAATATGACTTCACCAAAAAAGTGGGCTACGAATTAGGTTTACGCGGCTTAAGCATTGCCACCGGTTGCGGTATTGGCGCAATGAAAGGCCCCATGAAAGGCGCAGTGGTTAGCCACGGCAAACAACATATTCGCGACGGACGATATATCGGTATCACCGAGCCCGGCATTATTGCCGCTGAATCACCCAATCCAACTGTCAACGAACTGGTTATTCTCCCTGATATTGAAAAGCGCTTAGAGGCGTTTGTTAGGCTGTCTCACGGTATTATCGTTTTTCCCGGTGGTGCCGGTACAGCCGAAGAAGTCTTGTATATTTTGGGTTTATTGATGCACCCAAACAATCAAGCGGTAAGCTTTCCGCTTATTTTTGCAGCCTCCGCCACCAGTGCGGATTATTTCGCTAGCTTAGACAACTTTATTCGTTACACCTTAGGAGATGAAGCTGCTCAATATTATGAGATCATCACCGACAACCCTGTATTGGTTGGGCAGCGTATGCTGCAAGGCGTTGAACAGGTTCATCGTCATCGCAGAAAACATAGTGAATCTTATGCATACAATTGGTCGCTAGTCGTACCTACCGCTTTTCAGCAGCCTTTTATTCCAAGCCATGAAAACATGCTTGCACTTAAGCTGCATCGACAACAAGAGAGCCATACCCTAGCTGCCGAGCTACGCTGTGCCTTTTCGGGTATTGTTGCGGGTAATGTGAAAGCCGACGGCGTTGCTTGTATAAAACTACACGGGCCATACCAACTCAAAGGTGATGCGGAATTAATAGAAGCAATGGATAAATTACTCCGCTCTTTTGTTGAACAAGGTCGCATGAAGCTTAAGGGAAAATATAAGCCCTGTTACCAACTACTCGCAAAATAATAAATAATTTAACAAAAAGAATACTATGCCACTTATTTTTTACGTTACACATGATGGGAACATGTTTGAAGCCGATGTGCCTGTTGGCGAAAATGTGATGCAAGGCGCTATTGATAATGGCATAGACGGTATTGTAGGCGCTTGCGGTGGCAGCATGTGTTGCGCTACCTGCCACTGCTATGTAGATGATGCATGGATGATTAAAATCGGCGTTGCCGAAGGTGCTGAATTTGAAATGGTCACCAGCACTAACGAGCCTAAACCCAACAGCCGGCTTTCTTGCCAATTAGTGGTTAGCGAGGATATGGATGGATTGACAGTACACATGCCCGCTTCCCAATAATTATCTCCGAGTTTATTTATTTACTATTTCGCCACCCCTTCAACCGTTTATGACGCATTAACGCAACAGAAAAACGCAGACATTAATATCGATATAGCAGAATGCTATATCCTTCTACCTAAATGTTCTTTGTATAAGTCGCTGTGAGCAGGGTTTTGGTGTATTCTGCCGGTTTTAATTTTTTGCGGTGAAGACACACCCCTATCCACTATTCTCAAGCTGACCCACTAGGTAGTTATGTATCAATACGACCCGTACGACCATCAAATCATCACTCAGCGCATTGCCCAATTTCGCGGACAAACAGAGCGCTTCCTTTCTGGCGAATTAAAAGCGGAAGAGTTTTTGCCTTTACGCCTACAGAATGGCCTTTACGTACAGCGCCTTGCGCCCATGTTACGCATTAATGTGCCTTATGGCATGATTAATAGTACCCAATTACGTCGATTAGCGCGCATTACCCGCGATTACGATAAGGGCTACGCGCACATTACCACTCGCCAAAACATTCAATTAAATTGGCCAGATCTAGCCGATGTGCCTGATATTTTAGCCGAGTTAGCTGAAGTCGAAATGCATGCAACACAATCAAGTGGCAACTGTATTCGTAACACTACCTCCGATCAGTTAGCAGGTATTGCGGTAGAAGAAGAGATAGATCCGCGCCCTTACTGTGAGATTATTCGCCAGTGGTCAACGCTACACCCAGAGTTTGCCTTTTTACCACGTAAATTTAAGATTGCGGTGACTGGTTCAAATAGTGACCGTGCAGCCATTAATGTTCATGATATTGGTTTACGCGTGATCAAAAATGAACACGGTGAGATCGGCTTTCGCGTGATTGTAGGTGGTGGCTTAGGCCGCACACCGGTGATAGGCTCTTTAGTACGTGAATTTTTACCTGAAAAGGACTTACTAAGCTATCTAGACGCTATTTTACGTGTATACAACTTATTAGGTCGTCGAGACAACAAGTATAAAGCGCGTATTAAAATTTTGGTGAAAGCCATGGGTGTTGAAAAATTTGCACAACTTGTTGAGGAGGAATGGGCGCATTTATCAGATGGTGAAGCGGTATTAACACAAGAAGAGATAGAGCGCTGCAAAAACTTCTTTAGTGCACCTAGTTACGCAACTATTGATGACAACGCCGCTCAAGCAGCTGTTAATACAATTGCCGCAGATAATATCGCATTTGAAAAGTGGTTAAGCCGAAACCTATGCGGACATAAAATACCTGGTTACGCAGCCGTGGTGCTAGCGCTAAAACCAACCGGTGTAGCACCGGGTGATGTGACTGACAGACAACTAGATATTATTGCTGACCTTGCCGATAAATATAGCTTTGGTGAAGCTCGCACCACACACGACCAAAACATAGTACTTGCCGAAGTTAAGAAATCGGACTTATTTATCCTATGGCAAGAGGCCAAAGCAGCAGGCTTTGCCACTCCAAATATCGGTACACTAACAGACGTGATTTGCTGCCCAGGCGGTGATTTTTGCTCACTGGCAAATGCTAAATCTATCCCTATCGCAGAAGCTATACAGCGCCGCTTTGACGACATGGATTATGTTTATGATCTAGGCAATATTGATTTAAATATCTCAGGCTGTATGAATGCCTGCGGTCATCACCATGTGGGCCACATTGGTATTTTAGGTGTCGATAAAAAAGGCAGAGAATTCTATCAAATTCAACTAGGTGGTGACTCTTCAGAAAACACCGCTCTAGGCAAGGTCTTAGGCCCCGCCTTTGGAGAAAGTGAAATCCCTGACGTTATTGCCTCCATTTTAAACGTGTTTGTAGAAAATCGTCACGAAGGCGAGCAGTTTGTAGAAACCTATAATCGTATCGGCTTGGCGCCATATAAGGAACGTGCATATGCCAAATAACACATCAATCATTAAAGACGGCAAGATTGTTAATAATCAGTGGCAAATAGTGGATGAAGACCATTCAGACCTTTCCCAAGATTACCTTCTTTTGCCCTACTCTCTTTGGATAGCGAATAAAGATAACTTAAGCCAACGGGTTAGCGAGGGGAAAATTGGACTACTACTTGAAGGCGAACATAATCTTCAAGAGCAAAATGATGGGCTAGCCTCCTTTACTCTTGTCACGATCCGGTTTCCCGGTTTCATGGACGGGCGCGGTTTTTCCGTGGGGCGCTTGTTACGCGAACGCTATAATTTTACCGGCGAACTGAGAGCCAGCGGTGGTGTTATACGTGACCAACTGTGTTACTTACAGCGTTGTGGATTTTCGTCTTTTGACTTAAATGACGATATCAATATAGAAGCAGCGCTCGCATCACTTAGCGATTTTTCAGAAGGCTACCAAATCAGTGTTGATCTACCTACGCCACTTTTCCGCCGTCGTGCATAAGTTACTCATCAACCACAACAAACGTTATCGCTATGCTATAACCTAGCGATAACGTTTAGAACAATTCTCCAATAGGGCTTACTGTAGTATCGTTAACTGTTACACTTGTTTTTTGACCATCACTATCCCGCTTCGGTAAACTAGCCCTAGATTACAAACATAAATGGCTAGCGACATTTTGCCGTTAGCTATCCACTACAAAGGTTCTTCAAACAAGCAGTATGGAAATCAGTCTTTTTCAATCATTCTTTTTAATCTTTAGTGGCGCAGCGGTGATAGCTACCATCGCTCTGTATACTCGTCAGCCACTCTTGGTTGCCTATATTGTTTTAGGAGCCCTATTTGGGCCTTATGGCTTTAAGTTGATGACCAATGTCGATTTAATTAGTGAGATTTCTCGTATCGGTATTGTTTTCCTACTGTTTTTACTTGGCTTAGACATGCAGCCAAAGGCATTAATTGCCGTCATTAAACAAGTCACTCCCGTTGCACTCATTAGCTCTGGGCTTTTTGCGGCTTGTGGCTACGCTGTAGGCGTATTATTTAACTACACACCAATTGAATGCATGGTCATCGGTATGGCGATGATGTTTTCCAGTACCATTATTGGCATAAAGCTATTACCCACAACCGCCTTACATCATAAACATAGCGGCGAACTATTGATTGGGTTGTTATTGTTACAAGATTTTTTGGCAATACTCTGCTTAATGGTCTTATTAAGCGGCGATGTAGGTCAGGTCAACCTTTCTCAGCTTGGTATGACTGTTGCGTCACTTCCTTTAGTCGCCCTTTTTGCTTGGCTATTTGTGCGCTATATTCTGCAGTATCTCATTCAGAAGTTTGATCGGTTTCACGAATATATATTTTTGCTGGCGCTGGGGTGGTGCCTAGGAATGGCCGAGCTCTCTGAAGCGTTAGGACTATCAGCAGAAATTGGCGCATTTATAGCAGGTATTAGTTTAGCTACCAGCCCTATCTCACAATATATTGCGATAAACCTCAAACCTTTACGAGATTTTTTCCTAATACTCTTCTTCTTTTCGCTGGGCGCTAGCTTCAATTTATTGTTATTGCCAGAGGTTATTGTAGCTGCGGCAATACTTGGCGGAGCAATGCTGATGCTAAAGCCAGCAACTTTCCGCGTGCTGCTTGGTAGACAGAGCGAAAAAACAGGCCTAGCGTGGGATATCGGATTCCGATTAGGGCAAATCAGTGAGTTTTCACTATTAATTGCCCTAGTTGCCTATAATGGCTCACTTATCAGTGAAAAAACATCAACACTGATACAAGCTACCGCCATTATGACTTTCTTAATATCTAGCTATATTGTCGTATTTAATCTACCTAATCCCATTGCAGTTAAAGATCATTTGCGTAGAGATTAGTTTTTGAGAATAAAGCTTAACGCTACAACTACTTATCAAAACACACCACAATAGCAGAAGTATACTTTTTCCAATAAATAGGGATAACGTAAGATCGTGAGTCCTTAGGTAGATGTATATTACTAGGCTTACCTTCAATCACGACCGGAACCGATATCATAAAGTCGTCACCCAGACCACTTCTCGCATTGCCCGAAATAGTATTAGCCACTTCTCCGACCATATCCGCGATATTATCCTTCTCCGTATTATCTTCGCCCATGCTTATTAACAGATGTTTAAGCAATATAGTCGGGGCGGTGAAGTACACACAGCCTTTCATACAGCCGGTAATACCAATTAACCCCGTGTAGTCGTAGGCCACAGGGCTATGGTTCTCAATGAGATATGGGACACCGGTCGTTACATCCTTATCCGGCGTATGTTGGAAGTAACGTATTGCACCATCAATAAAAATTTCTAGTAGTTCTTTAGACATAAGCACTCGCTATAAGAGTTAATTACAAGTAAATCCTTCTATACAACACTTTAAAAAATAAAATTTAGTGTGAACAACTTCACATTTTAACGATAAAATACAAAAATTACTCATTTATTTAATAATTAA
>JBLHVA010000073.1:0-7944 GCA_047630005.1 Candidatus Endobugula sp.
CCAAAACCTCAACCTTATTACTTATACCCATTAACGGTTCTTCTACCAAAATGTGGTTCCCAATAATTTGTTCGTGGCATTTATCCCACGTCCAACTTCCAGCAAACATACCACTAATAAACAAAACAGACGTGTCGTTTTTATAATGTACTAACTTCATAAATAATTCCTCAATGTTGATTTATGTGACTCGATAAATATCGAGTCACTCTATTGTTCTATAAATCATTGTCGAGAAATATCGAAACGGCACAAAAAACATTCGATTAAGATCTAAGTGTCACCTTATCTAACCAAAATCAGTAGAAAGTAATCGAAAATAAGATAAAAAAATCTATGGTTGTTGGAAGTATTTTGCTTTGCTATAACTTGGGGAGTGGCTGTAATCACTGTTTAGTCAGTTTTCAGACGACTAACGGCTTCGGCTAATACTATTCATTAGCCTTCAATAGAAACAAGATTGTAAAAGGAATATAGGTAGGGAATATGAGCGAGATCACCGACTTAACCATATACAGAAACAAAGCCTATCTGGAGCTTTGCTTAACGCTGGTAGAAGAGGCTTATAAGGAATGCAATCATGGAAATTATGATATAGCAAAAGAGTTATTAGGTGACATCTTGGAAACGTTTGATGTAACGAGCCTAGAAACTGAAAGCGTTGATTCAGCAGAAAACATTCTCCGTTTTCCTAATACGACTAAGTAGCCGATTATCGTTAGCCTCCAACGAATATACTCAACTCTCTAGCCGCTAATAATCACCATTTGGTGCCACAAGATTATACCGTTTAAGTGGGAAATGCCGCTCCAAGAGGTATTGACGCTCGCCTGTCGGATTGAACCACTTGTAACTCTCGCCCTCTGTTCACATGCATTATCGCACCAGGCCTTTTATCGACTGAGTCAGCATTGTCTTTATGTAAATGATGCTCAATAATACTGCCACTTCGAAAGCGCTGTTGATGAACCTCTTTGTAGGAGGTTGAACCATCGTCTTCTTGCATTGGGACAGTAAATGAACGATTCCCTGCCACCTCTCTACCAGACACGGATTGCCATGAAACTGAATCCCCCGCTCCTTTGTGAGGTGACACACCTGTCAAAGCCGCTCCCATCGATATGGCTTGCTTTGCTTTAGCGTTGCCCGCCATATCAGAGAATACGGCTCTATTATTGCCGTTCACACGGTTAAAAGCAGGTACATCACCAATACTTTTCTGTGCGCCTACATCAGCAAAAATATCAACATGCACTGGTGCCGGTTTAGGACTTCCTGAAGGTGGCGGTGTATCGGCTGCCATAGTATCGCTCTAATTATTATCTTATAGAGCTTTAGCAAACTTCTTGCCAAACAGTCACAATGTTGGAATCTAAGTAATCTGTTGTTTTACATGAGTATTTTTTATCTTTAGTCTACTCTGGCAGATTAAAAACATGAAGTGGGTAAAAATACACGCGGTTTAGCCTTAAGGTCTGGGTAAAATATATCTCGCTAATCATGTATATCACTATCGCTTAGTCCTATCGCTTAAACCACATCAAATAAAGGAAACGATTTATCACGCCATTTTAGCGATTGCAACACATGCCTTATCGCCATATACTCATTGGGATTTATCAAAAAATAACTATAACGTGGCTATATGAATTTATTCTGAATTGCCCGACTATTCTGAATAATGCCTCTTACATAGCCAAGATTAACTGGGATATGTGTGGCTTTATGACTCCTCAAAAATACATCATTAGCGCTTCTGTTACTGCCTTATTCGTTATTGTAGGTATTTATACGCTGTATTCTTTTCAGCAAAAGGTCTCCAGCGTAAATAACAGCTATTTACTACTCGAGAAAGAGACTAGCCAAGCCAATATTTACGACAGCTCTCGCTGCTTATCACCAGAGTTGGTTAGCCAATCTCTCGTTAGTATTAGTGGTCTAGATAAACACTTTGCTCTCCCATTTTTAGCTTCAGAACGATCTACTACTTTACAAGAAAAAAGTTTACAGCTACTCATTGAACGTGGAATAGATTGCCAATTAGCACAAGAAGAAAACCGGCTACTTGCATGGCCGTTAAGTAAAGTCTCAGCTGATCAAAACACTAGTTTTAGCGCCACTGCAGAACAACTTGCTGCCTTTATCCAAGCATTTACTGATTTTGAAAATATCATTGAAGAAAGGCTGTCCTTGATAGATGAGAAAGATAACGCTCTACGTTCAGCTCGTTTTAACGCTCTCACCCTGCATTTATATGACAATCAAATAGGTCAGTCTCTTTCTGACAGATCTATCGTGTTAGGCAAGGAGATTCCCTTATTTAAGACTAAAGAAACCTTCGCAAGAAAAATAAGTGAGCATATAAAACTATCTATTGAGCTAATCGACTCGCAACTCAAACAACAATTACTCGCTGGCGTTGCATGGCTTGATCAGCTCCAAGAAAGCACTATAACAAGCGCCGATATTAACCACTTGTCCTCATGGGTGTATTGGTTAGATGAATTACCTCGCAGTTGTAAAAGCGCAATAGCCTCTCTCACGCCGTTACTGAAGATTGCATCCACGTCACCATTATTGCTATCAAGTCATCGTGTGCCTTCAGCATCGGCTAATGCAGGACTTGGTGTGGATGTATTTTCTACTCGTCAACGAGCGATTAGCGACTGCCCTGCTACAGTAGTTAATATTGTTAATAATATTGACGGGGAGCTACTGAAAGCGCCTTTGCTACTTACCGTAAGGGGTGTGAATTCTGGTCTTGTTTCTCCGGAATGGCTGGATTTAGCGGAATCGTTAAGGGCATTATCTACTCAGCAATTTATGGTTCATTCTGCCATTATAGAAAAATCACCCGCTGCTTTTTCTTGCCGAAAAACAACGACGGAGTGGGACTATCAAGCAGCAGAAGTAATGAATAAATATATTCAAGGTGCCATAGGCTATCTAGCCAGAAAAGATCAAATCACAAAAAACATTTTAAATAATAGTGTGGTCAAGAATATTATTACGGATAAAATCACACCATTAATTAATGCATTAGGTAATACAGCACAACAAAATTTATTTATTACTCCTAGTGCAAACCTTATTGGAAAAATGAATGAGGCGGCGAAGAAAAGCACACAATTTTCTCGATTCTCGCCATTATTCACTTCGGCTTTAGAGCGTGCAAAAGCATTTAATATATATGGAGAGTTAACTGAATTAGAGCGCTGTGTAACAGAATATGCGAAAAATCAGTTCGCTCAACTCGTTAAATTTGAAAGCATCGCTAATGTGTTAACGCCAATACTTGCAGTAGATGATAGCAATACTGCATTTTCTTTTTCGGGACTCGATAAGTTTGAAGAATGGTGGGAATCTCAACAGCAACAATTGACTACTATACTCGCTTATAACCGCCCTTATATAGAATTCATTCAAAACAGTAACGTCAGCAATCAACCACTACAAGCTGCGATTAATAAATGGAATAGTTCACAAGAAGAAATTACTGCATACCAAAATGCGGAAGATGAAAATCAAGTATCACAGCTATATTCTCTATACAAAAAAACCGTTATGGTCAACAAAGCGCAATGCGCTGACATAAAAGAAAACATATTAAGCAATACAAGCTCTTTGGGGAATGATATTTTTTCACAAAACAGGGCGCGACACATTCAACGGCTTACTACTTTTTGTAGATAACACTTTTTACAGTGTGACATTTTTTCAGGTGATTTTTCTCAAAGAGCATTTATATTCCGCTTGATTCGAGCGAAACACGCTTGTTGCTGCTCTGCCAACATATCCGGTTTATAGAGTAACCTTTCGAAGTCACTATTAATCACTAATAGTGCGGCACTACGCTCTGGGTACTGGGTAACAGCTCTTTGACAATACCCTTGTATCGACTCTCCTTTGTTATTTTCAACACCTAATTTTGTTAATTTTTTTTGCAATTTACGGTAGAGTTTTTTCTCTGGTGTCAGTCGAATAATGCGATGACGAAACAGTCCGAAACAAATAAAAAAAGCGGCGAAAACCAGAGGGACAACTACGACCGCTATCATTTTACTGAAACTAAGGTCGCCTAAATATTGACTCAACATACTTTGCTGTTTTTCGGTATCGTAATCTAACACCCAACTCTGCCAGCGGTAATCAAGCACCTGCCATTGCTGCTGCATCGTTAACAACCAACGATAATTTGTCATATGGCTACGCCCCACAAAACCACGTTCTTCTGGAGGTAATGCCGCACTGACGCCTTGCTCGATACGAATAGCGGCAACCGCAGCGGTAGGATCTATTCTTACCCAGCCCTTATTGTCTAGCCATACTTCTGTCCATGCGTGAGCATCACGTTGATAGACTTGTAAGAACTGATCGCTATCATCCCATTCTCCGCCTTGATACCCCACTACCACGCGAGCAGGAATTCCCACTGCGCGCATTAATACAGTAAAGCTACTGGAATAATGTTCACAGAAACCTTCTTTGGTTTCAAATAAGAATTTATCTACCGTATCGCGCCCTAGTTTTGGTGGCGAGAGCGTATAGGTAAAATTATTACGATAATAACTAAGCACTTTTTGAATATACGCTTTATTACTACCGGCTTGCTGCCACCATTCCCGTGCAACCCGTTGGGATCTCAAATTACTGTTAGGTGGTAAATAGGTTAATTGACGATAATCTTTATTAGATAAACCCGCTATATCGCGAGTTTTTTTGCTATTACTGCGCACTTGATATTTTATGCGTTGATTAATGGCTTCTTTCTGAAACATTTCTGTTTGTGCAGAATAAATTGGAGTATCAATCCCTTTTGTAATAATGGCACTGGGGATACCATATAACCATTGCTGGCCAGTAGGCTCTAATAATATTTCATAGTCGATCAACTGGCGAGAGGATAATTGCGATCCGGACTCATCGACGGCAGCAGGCACGGCCTTATACTTAGAGAGCGTGACTGTTTCGCTCACGGTTTGTGAACGCTGCCAACGACGACCATTAAAATCATCTAAAACTAAGCCGCGCCAATACATCGCTTCTCGGGATAGCGATGCTTTCTCTGTCATCACCCGAAAAGCCAATGCGTTATTACGTATTAAATTACTAATATCTCCCGGCGACATACTATCGCTGACACCAGTTGTCGCCTGACCTGAATGTAACGGAACAGACCACAAAGGATTAATGCGAGGTAATACCAGCAACATAACCGCAGCGAGAAAAGTACTTTGTAACAATAACGTAATACTTAAACGTAGACCTTTTTTAATCGTTAAATGGTCACTATGCAAATGGAGCAATACCATTGTAGCGAACACCAACACTAAAACACTCGCCACACTGTGAAGAACAGATTGTTTAAATAAAAAACCACAGGCAATGACAAAGTAATACAAATATACAATCACTAATACATCTCGCCGGCGGCGTATTTCTAACAGTTTTAATGTGAGCGCAACCACTAATAGCACTACCATTGGCTCTACTGCGAACCACTGTTGATATTGAAAAAACAATAAAGCCGTTAGCGTAACGACACAGAGTGTTCTTATGAGACGACTTGGCGATGAGATTTTTTGCCGTAGTAACTGCACTCGCCACAGTACAGCCACAATACTCACTAGCCACATCCATACGGGTAGTTGTGAAAAATGTAACGCACATACGCCACTGTAAACGGCAAGTAAGTTAAATAATAAGGTGCGTGGAAGCAAGATGTCGCTAGCTGACATTATGAAGTGCCTCGGTCTAGGGGCTTATTAACATCGTGCTCATCAAATAACGCCAACGTTCGTAATAGTTGTTGTTGATGCTCGGTACCCGAGCCAAGTGAATTCGCTGCATCTTCTGTTGAATTCATTGAGGGTAATTGCAAACCGTATGTCATCTCACGCTTTTCTGCCTGTAAGACGCAATCACATAATCGCGATAGGCGTACTTCACTAGGTAATCCGGAAAAATCATCCCATGCGAACCACTGTTCGCGTTTTACTGTTTGCTCGGCATCATATTCTTTCGTCGCCAACCCCTGCCCTTTAGCATAGGTTTTCCATGCGATATGTTTTGGTGAATCACCAGTACGGTATTCTCGTAAATGAGAAATATCTTCTTTTTGTGATGTACTCTTTTTCATCACTGTCGAATCGTCTTTATTTTGTGAGGACGTCTCACGTAAACGTGGCTCGGGCAGCTCTCCGGTAATCGGTTTGGGATACACCAACACATCTACATCCATATCCACACTCGACCATGCTTTTAATAAACCTAAGGGGTAGACAGATAAAATCCTCAACCGCTCGGGCTTATAGTAACCACGATGGGTCGGTGTCAAAGCTAAGCTAATGGTTTGTATCTCGTTTGCCTCAATACTCACCATGGCGGCCAATTCGTCGCCCCAGCCTATGCTAACTTGTTGGTGCTGTCGGCCACTACATGTGCTAATACGACAACGTACCTGTGCTTGCTCGCCCATAAAGCATGGTTCTACCGATAACACTTCGACAGACAAACCGGATAAGGCCGCATAGGTATAAAACATACAAGTATGCATTAGCGACAGCAGTAAAAAAGTCATCATTAAGACAAGGTTATTTTGATAGTTTGTACCTAACAACCACAATAAAAGTAATGTGGCTAAAAAACCCATGCCGGTTTTAGAAGGTAAAATGAAAATATTTTTTCTATGCAGTGTTTGTTTTTTATTGGCGGGAATACGCCGTGTTAACCAACGCTGGTAATAAGATGGCGGGCTCGGTAAAGCACGGGATGAAGGGTTACGCCTTTGCACGGGCTAATCTACTACTGCAACGTGCTGTAGTAACTGCTGTATTGTAGATGCCGCACTGTCGAGACTTTCTTTAGGCAATAAACGATGAGCGACGACGGGTAACATAACGGCTTGTAAGTCATCAGGAATCACATAATTCCGCTGCTGCAATAAGGCCCACGCTTTTGCGCAATGTAACCATGCTAGTCCAGCACGGGGAGATAAGCCACTAACGAACTCATGATGGTCTCGTGTTTGTGCTAATAAGCGTTGCAAGTAGTCGACTACGTTATCGCTGACGTTGATTTGATGAACCATTTTTTGTAAGGTTTTTAATTGTTTTAGCGATACCACTGCGGACAATGTCGCTAATAACGACTGAGTGCCCCCACCCTGTAACAATAAGCGCTCGGCTTCTTGCGTAGGATAACCCAACGATAAACGCATCATAAATCGATCAAGCTGAGATTCAGGCAACGGAAATGTACCGGATTGATGTAAAGGGTTTTGTGTGGCGATAACAAAAAACGGATTAGGCAGATCATAAGTATTGCCATCCGCTGTCACTTGTCGCTCGCCCATGGCTTCTAATAGTGCGCTTTGGGTTTTGGGCGATGCACGGTTAATTTCATCGGCTAATAGCAGTTGGGTAAAAACAGGCCCTTTATGGAATTCAAATTCACCGCTGTTTTGGCGATAAATTGCGCTACCGACTATGTCAGCGGGTAATAAGTCACTGGTAAATTGCACCCGTTGAAACTCTAAACCCAATACTTTAGCTAAACTTTGTGCCAAAGTGGTTTTGCCCATACCGGGCAAATCTTCTAACAATAAATGGCCACCAGCCAATAAGCAGCAGAGTGCATGCTCAGTAACCGTTTGTTTACCATAAATAATACCCCCTAATGCATTGCTTAACGAATCAATAAGGTGTTGTGCTGTGATTGCCATTAGTTTTTTTGTCTCTACTTTATATTCACGATAGCGAGGGTACGGGACCCATATATTACATTAGTTATACTAGACGAGACCTTTGCACGAAAGTCATTTTGCTCCCATGCTACGTTTACCCCTCAAGGGGGCACCGAGGAAAAACGTACTCAATCGGTCATTTATAATGCATAAACTCCCTCTTTCCGTGCGTTTTCTACGTGCCTTTGGGGTATGTCTCG
>JBLHVA010000074.1:0-7930 GCA_047630005.1 Candidatus Endobugula sp.
CACTGTCACTAGGTAACAGCGGGGTTTAATTTACAGGGTAGTTGAGTCATTTCAATCGTATTTAGCTTCGTCCCTCGTTCCTTGCTCCAGTCCATTGCTGCATCCAGCGAATGTATAATGCAATAATTAACGCCACATAACTGTAGGCATACACCCCCACCGCTTGTGAGACATATCTCACAAACGCTATTATCGAGTTATTTGTTACGCTACTTTAATTAACTCCCTTAGCATCACGGCTCTTCCTCCATATCTTTTAATGTCCGTAGTAATACGCCCTGCCGCTGCACTATATGCTGTATTAATATTTCTCTATTGGTATCTGTCATTTCGGTAAATTCGACTCTCAAATAATATGCCTCGTCATTCGGTATACGCTCACAAGAAACTATTTGCCCTATCGCCACAATATGTTTTGCAGATGGACGGAGTAGCAGATCGAGCTCTATCAAGCCATTTGGCGCTAATGCTTCATTGATAGGGAAAGCAATTCCGCTAGCACTAATACTTGCCCCGTCAACGCGGTGACAAGCATGCTGCGACATAAGGTTATCTAACTCTAACACCATCAACATCGCATCTATTTTTTTATTGATAAGTTCAACTAATACGGCTACTTCTGGGGCTTTGCTTTCAACCACTTCAAGCTGAGATTGAATCAACGTATTATGATGATTTAATATACTAAGCGTATTAATACTTTTCTCTGAGTCACCGTCATCCTTGTTACCCGACTCTACAACACGGTAAGATACACCCAAAGAATCGACAATTCGAAAATATCGACGACGATTATCACTTTCTTTTGCCTTCATATCATAGCCTCTCACAGCAAACGTAATTATTCGCTGCTTTTAAAATATTTCATCTTCTTGTAATTCAAATAAGTAAACAGGGTTAATATCTAGATCACGCATAATGTCCTGCCCTTCAGTTTTGATAATGGCTTTATCTTCTTCTGTGATGTCTTCGCCTAAACCTTGTCGTATAACAATCTCCACCCGACGATTGCGCGATCTATTTTCCTCAGAATTGTTATCGCCTAATAACTGCGTATCAGCAAATCCTGACACTTCAAACCGTCGTGGATCAACATCACCATTCATTAATACCTGAGCAACAGAAACCGCACGGGAAGCAGAAAGTTCCCAATTTGAACGATAACGCGCAGAACGAATAGGGATATTATCGGTATGACCCTGCACTTGTATTTTTCCTGGGTTTTTTAATATCGCTTCGCGGATATCGTCCATCACATCATAATAGTCATCGTTCATAATGTGTGAGCCCGACTGAAACGAACCTTTTTCACGAATACGTACAATAATTTTTCGACCATCGGTTTCAATTTCAATTTCACCGGTAACAATTTGTTCGCGTAAATCATTTGCCAATTCCATGGCATCTTCTTGAGTTTCTCTGATCAATTCTTCTAGCTTTTGCTTAACCTTTAACTGTACTCCCGCCTCTTTATCAATATCTCCGGCTTCAACATCATATTGTTCATTACATTGAACCTCTAAGCTCATTTGCGTAATATCTAGCGTTTTTTGCCATATTTCATTAATCGGTGTTGGCTGTGGAATACTAGGACTAAACTCTTTCGCAATAACACTAGTGCCCTTAGGGACATCCGTCACCTTTAGTTGAGTTTGCACACCAAAGGCTTGCGCCATTGAGCCGGCTAAACGCTTAAACTTCATGGCATCCATTTCAGAAAACGATAATAGCAGCACAAAGAAACACATCAGCAACGACATCAAATCGGCAAAGGTTGCCATCCACGCAGGCAAGCCCGCAGGACATTCGCACTCTTCTTCTTCTTCAACCATGAAATAACTCTCTTAACGTATTCAGCTACTTCTTATTCGGCTACTTCACGCTTCCCTTCGGGAAGGTAGTTACGCAACATACTGTCAATCACCCGTGGGTTCTGACCATTTTGAATCGCCAGCAATGCATCTATAACGAGATTTTTAAGCATGACATCGTTTTTGGCTTTCATTTTGAGCTTTTCAGCAATAGGTTCACAAAAACCATTCGCCAATATCGCACCATATAATGTCGTTAATAAGGCCACCGCCATTGCCGGGCCAATAGATTTAGGGTCAGACATATTTGCCAGCATAGCCACCAAACCAATTAAAGTACCAATCATCCCCATTGCAGGTGCCATTGCCGCCATATTGGTGAAAATAGAGGCGCCAATTGCATGCCGCTTTTCGGCTTCGGTTTTTTCTTTCGATAAAATCCCCCTGACAACGTCTGGCTCATGACCATCAACCAACAGCTGTATCCCTTTGCTCAAGAAGTCGCTACTCACCTCTTTACCTTCAAGTGTAAGTAAACCGCCTTTACGCGCTTCATCTGCTAAAGCAACAATCTCATCAATCAAATCACCCAAATCCACATCGCCATTTGTAAAGCTTTTGCCTATCATTTTACCAAAACCGAGGTACTGCGATAGACCATATTTAGCCATCACCGCAGTAAATGTGCCACCAAATACAATCACAAATGAAGGTAGATTAACAAACATAAAAAGATCACCACTGAGCATCATGGTGATTACAATCAAGACCATTGCACCAATAATGCCTATCAGCGTTGCTAAATCCACGTTCTACCTCTCGTTACCGACATTCGGGGGTTTTGACTATTTGTTTTTATTGTTTGTTCTTATTGTCTGTTTTTACTACCTATATTTTTAGTCTAGCTGCTATTTTTCATTTCTCCTCTAAAACCTGTAAATTATTCACCAGCTCTGGTAATGTATGCACGATACGAAATAACTAAAAAAAACAGAACTAGACACCATGACAAATAATCTGAAGAGCAACGAGCAAGCTGTAGATACCAGTATCAATTTCGAAGATTCGATCCATGCACTCGAAGAACTGGTCAATGCACTAGAAAACGGCGATCTATCCCTCGAGGAATCTCTTACCACCTTTGAGAAAGGTATTCGTTTAACGAAAGAGTGCCAGCAACAACTCACCACGGCTGAGCAAAAAATTGCTTTGCTAACGGGGGATAGCGACTCAATGGCCTCTGTTGCCTTTACGACTGAATAGTCATTTCAGATCGGCACTGGGCCGGTAGATAAAACTATTCATTTAAGGAACCTTTAATCAAGTCACGTATTGTTTTTTGATGGCTAAAACAGCTGTGTTTTTAGCGTCAAGCGGCACCGAGGATCTAACCAAAAATTCAACTCAGACTTAACCAGAGATTCCTTAAGAAAGAATCTGTAAACGCTCATTAACACCACGTATTAGAGGCCGCACTTGTCTTTCACCCATTACCTTAGCGAATGTAGCCAACGCATAGATCGTGTATTGACCGATCACATAAAAGCTTACGACGCACACCCACACTTGCTTAAAGCCATGAAATACAGCTTATTTAATGGTGGAAAAAGAGTACGGCCGATATTGGTATACGCGAGTGCCGAAGCCTTATCTGACATATCCGCATCAACAACAACTCCTAGTGATTATGCGGCGATGGCAGTAGAAGCCATTCATGCCTACAGCTTGATACATGATGACTTACCCGCCATGGATGATGATGCGCTACGACGAGGTAAACCGACCTGTCATATTGCCTTTGATGAAGCCACAGCCATTTTAGCGGGTGATGCGCTACAAGCGTTTGCCTTCAATATATTGTGTGAAGCCGTAGCAGTTGACCCTGCTATCCAACTACAAATGATACATACCCTGAGTCACGCTAGCGGTGCTAATGGTATGGTCGGTGGTCAATCCATCGATTTAGCCGCAGTAAAACAAACACTGACACTCAATCAATTAGAAACCATGCATCGCTTAAAGACTGGCGCCTTGATTAGTGCGAGCACACGTTTAGGAGCACTCTCAACCGGTATCGCCTCAGAATCACAGTTACAAGCACTACATGAATACGCCAATGCCATTGGTCTCGCTTTTCAAGTTCAAGACGATATTTTAGATGTCACTTCAGACACACACACATTAGGAAAACAGCAAGGTGCGGATGCCGCACTGAACAAACCGACCTATATATCACTTTTAGGCTTGGATGCTGCGCGACAAAAAGCCAAAGAGCTACACGAGCAAGCCTTAGATGCACTCAGCGGCTTCGACTACCGCGCAGACAACCTACGCCACCTTTCATCGTATATTATCAATCGTCGCTCTTAATATTATCAATCAACGCTATCGGCTCTTTTAAAGGTCTTCACAAGCGACTACAATTACTTGTTATTTGTGTGGGTTACTTCTTACCCCTTTTTTTATTCGCTATAAGAGAATAAAAACACATTTCTTTTATCGCCAAACGACCATTGCAGTAAGCCATATATGTCTTTATCTATCGAAATCCCGTTATTACGCCCCGACACGCCGTTGCTGGACGCTGTCAATTCGCCAGAGGATTTACGCCAATTAGATAAAGAGGATTTAACGATTGTTGCCCAGCAGTTACGAGAATACTTACTCTATTGTGTTGGTCAAACTGGTGGACATTTTGGCGCAGGGTTAGGTGTTGTCGAACTTACCATTGCCCTGCACTACGTGTATAACACGCCAAATGATCGCTTAGTTTGGGATGTAGGCCACCAAACATACCCGCATAAAATTCTTACTGGTCGACGTGAGCAAATGCTTACTATGCGCCAGCACCAAGGTTTATCGGGATTTCCTAAGCGTTCGGAAAGCGACTACGATACTTTCGGTGTAGGGCATTCAAGCACCTCCATTAGTGCCGCACTCGGCATGGCCATTGGTAGTGAAATGAGTAGCGACCAAAACAGCCCAGAGCGTAAACACGTCGCGATTATTGGTGATGGCTCAATGACCGCTGGAATGGCCTTTGAAGCGCTCAACCATAGTGCACACACCGGCAATGATTTATTAGTCATATTGAATGATAACAATATGTCGATATCGCCGAATGTCGGCGGTCTAGCGACCTATTTTTCAAAAATATGGGCCAGCAAATCCTATAATGCCTTACGAGAGAACAGTAAGCGAGTGCTTACAAAACTACCTCGCGCCTGGGAAATGGCCCGCCGCACCGAAGAACACATGAAAGGTTTAGTCTCACCCGGCACTTTATTCGAAGAGATGGGATTCAACTATGTAGGTCCAATAGATGGTCACGACTTACCCGAGCTGGTCAATTATTTTGAAAAGTTAAAAGCGATTAAAGGCCCTAAGCTACTCCATATTATTACCCGTAAAGGCAAGGGATTCTCACCCGCCGAAGCAGATCCCGTCGGTTACCACGCACTCAATAAAATTGAACCCAAAGCAAGCGTTGCACCTACTGAGAAAACTGCATCCACCGCTAAAAAATACCAAGATGTATTTGGTCAATGGCTTTGCGATATGGCGAATACTAGCGAAAAGTTAGTCGCTATTACTCCCGCCATGTGTGAAGGCTCTGGCATGGTGGCGTTTTCCGAGCAATTTCCTGAACGCTATTACGATGTCGCGATTGCTGAACAACATGCCGTCACCGTTGCCGCGGGCATTGCTTGTGAAGGGCAAAAGCCAGTGGTCGCCATTTATTCCACTTTCTTGCAACGGGGTTACGATCAACTGGTACACGATGTCGCGTTACAAAATTTAGATGTCACCTTTGGTATTGATCGCGCGGGCATTGTCGGAGAAGACGGCCCCACCCATGCTGGCAGCTTTGACCTTTCATATTTGCGCTGCATCCCCAATATGATTATCGCTGCACCTAGCGATGAAAATGAATGCTATCAGTTGCTCTCCACCGCTTACCATTACATCGGCCCTGCCGCAGTGCGCTATCCCCGTGGCAAAGGTGTGGGGACAGCTATCTCGCCTATTGCTTCGACCGAAAACAATGAACACTTCGCTATTGGCAAGGCGCGCCTGATTAACGAAGGGGAAAATGTTGCCATTCTAAACTTTGGCACATTACTACCCATCGCGACAGAAGCAGCGGCCGTTCTCAATGCCACAGTTTACGATATGCGCTGGGTTAAGCCTCTCGATCATGATGCGATAAAACAGCTCGCACAATCCCATCGTTTGTTGGTTACCATAGAAGAAAATGCAATCGCTGGCGGCGCAGGCAGTGGCGTGTGCGAATATGTAGCGCAGCAAGGCTTAGCCACTGCGGTACTACCATTAGGCTTACCCGACACCTTTATCGATCATGGCAAACGCGAAAGAATCTTAGAGGGTATTGGCTTAAGTACCATAGGTATAATTCTTGCCATCGAAAATCGCTTAGCCATTCTAGAGTAAACGTAACTACTCAGCACTGCCCCGTAACTGTTCAGATTGCAGTCAACATTGTGCTGAGCAAGACGAAAAATGTGAGTTTACACGTGTAAATAATCATTTTTTAACGCAGTTCAGCGCGATTTTGACTGTGGGCTGAGTAATTACGGGTAAACCTACTTCCAAACGATGAGCTTTTACGTATACATTACGATTATCTACTACCCTTAACTAAACACCTTAGTTATACATAAAAGACACAAATCAACACTCAAAGTGGCTAACGGCAAGCTTATATGAAACGTATATTTCACACTCTTTCTTTTATTCTCATCATCATCACACTATCTTGCTCAGCTAATGCTGATTACAGCCTAATTAATACAGCAAAAGGCCATTTTGTTTTATTGGATGATCAACATCAAAGCATAGTCACTATCAGCACATTAGCTTTTAAAGAAAAATGGCAGTGGATTGGAGTAGAACAAAAACAAGATTCTACGACGACAAATAAACGCACCAGCTATAATTACATACTGGATGATAAAAAAATTCTATGGGCATTAGATGTAGATCATACGCAAAACTCACTTATCATCGACAATAAATTATCCTCCACTCAAGCTGTCCCGCTCACTTATATTGCTTTAGCCGTTAACCCAAGCGACTCATTAAAAAACGGATATATTGTCGTAACAGACAACAACAAAAGAACTACTAGACTGACTATCCCGCTAAAAGTAAAAAACACCAAAAAAATCACCAAAATGGAATTATTTAATAGCGAAAAAGAAAAAAAACTAACCTTACTCTTTCCATCCCCTATAAACATTCATCATCATCAGAGTTCACGAATAAAACTTACTGGTGACAGCATTACCCCCACACAACCTCAACAGCACTCCATTAAACTTCTTGCTGAACAACCTATACGTTTTTATAAACACAATAACGACGTACCACAACAAACCAAACATGCAAACTGGTTTCCTTTTAGCCCTAAAAATTCAAACAAAAAAGGGGAGATAGGCTTGCAGGATTGGCTAACTGCACCCAACCATGTTTTACAACAAAAAGGGAATGGAGTAAAAGAGAACAACAAAAGCTATAAAGCATGGGGCACCAACGTCGAATACATCCACGTAGCGCCTAATAGAAAAACAGCAAAAAAACGAACAGCTTTCTTTGCAAAATACGGAATCAATAATGTCCGCTTACACAAACTCAGCAACAGTGGATGGGAAGGTTTAGGTTCTACCAACAAGGCCAGTGAATATGACCGAAAATCAATGAAGCGTTTTGATTACTGGCTATCTCTACTGAAAAAAAATGGCATCCGATACGGCTTTTCACCCATTTGGGATTTACGCGTTTACGAAGGTGACCGAGAATCATTAATTGCCTACGATGAATTAGTAAAAGCAAAGCCAAACAAGCCTGTCACTAGCGGTTTAGTCTGGTTTGCCGAAGACATACAACAATTACATATCGACACCCTCACCAATTTGCTAAACCATCAAAACCCGCACACCAAGAAACGCTACGCCGACGACCCAGCGTTAACATACATAGAAATTCAGAACGAAGAAAATGTATTTTTTTACACCTTTATGTCGAGAGTCAAAAAATATCCGACCTATCATAAAATGCTAGCTGAACAATTTAGTGACTGGCTTACTAAAAAATACAAA
>JBLHVA010000075.1:0-7885 GCA_047630005.1 Candidatus Endobugula sp.
TAGATCAAAAGCCGTTTTCATTCGCTCATACACAACGCGCTCATGGGCCGCATGCATATCAACGACGATTAAGCCCTGTGCATTTTCAGCCAAAATATAAATACCCTTTAGCTGTGCTATTGCATAACCTAATGGCGGAGCGTCATGACTCGCTTCTACCCCTGCTCCAGGGCTGGACGAAGCCGCTTGCCCATAGAAACTCAAGGCTTCGCGTATTTGCGGTGTATCAGTATCAGTAGGAGGATAATGCGAGGGCTGCGAATATGCCGACGACGGATTGCCTGCCGTGTTGGCTAACGATGATATTGCAGCTAAAGGCATCGACTGCTGATCCATAATGGCTTGCTGTTGACCTGATTCTGCACCCATACCCGTAACAACACCTGCAGCCACCGCTAGCGATGATGCCGTCGTTAGCTGATCATCTGGTCGCACATCGGCTAAAGCGTGATGCAAACTACTATAAATAAAATTATGCACTGTCCGCCCGTCGCGAAATCGCACCTCATGCTTAGTGGGATGAACATTCACATCCACTGTTGCAGGGTCAACTTCTAGATACAAAACAAAAGCGGGGTGACGACCGTGATACAAGACATCACTATATGCTTGCTTAACGGCATGACTCACTAACCTATCTTTAATCGCACGACCATTCACATAAAAATGCTGCAAATCGGCCTGGCTTCGAGAAAAGGTCGGTAATGCTACCCAACCCCATAAACGCAAACCATGGCGCTCGATATCAACCGTTAGTGCATTTTCCATAAATGCAGGGCCGCAAATCTGCGCCACACGACGATTTTTTTCTGCTTCAGATGTACCTGCACGCAGGCTATGTATGGTTCGCTGGTTATGACGTAATTCAAAGGTAACGTCAAAATTAGCCAATGCTAAACGCTTCACCACTTCTTCTATACGATTAAACTCGGTTTTCTCGGTGCGCATGAACTTACGTCGTGCGGGGGTATTAAAAAATAAATCTCTAACCTCAACCGTCGTTCCTTGCTGATGTGGTGCTGGCGTTAGCTCGGTCGCCATTTCTTGGCCTTCGGCCTTGGCTGCCCAGCCCTGAGCAGAATCATCGGTACTGCTGGTCAATATAAGACGAGAGACCGAGCTTACACTGGCCAGAGCCTCACCACGAAAGCCTAAAGTACCTACTGCTTCTAAATCATCTAATACATAAATTTTACTGGTGGCATGGCGGCTCAATGCTAAAGCGAGGTCATCACGCGCTATACCATGACCATTATCGCGAATACGCATGGTTTTAATACCACCGTTCTCGATATCGATGTCAATACGGGAAGCATTAGCATCCAAACTATTCTCTAACATCTCCTTAATCACAGAAGCCGGACGCTCAACCACTTCACCAGCAGCAATTTGGTTCGCCAGACGCGGAGGCAACAATTTAATTTTAGACATAAGGCACGGAAACATTTATTCGAGTGTAAAAACAAAATTATACAGGAAAATAGAATCAATCAGGATTGATATAACACACTAGCACCAAAGCAATTAACTGATAAGGAGATTTGATCTATCACTAATAACGCCTATGCTTTTAGTGATATCCACTTTAAAATATAGGTAACGCCAAATGAAAGATGTATTTACAACACGCCTCACTCAACTATTTACTACTGGTTTATTAGCATTTGGGCTGGCTTTTACCATGCAAGTAAAAGCCAATGATTTCAGCCAACTCACCATCATGACCGAGAACTTCCCACCATTTAACTATAAACAAGATGGCAAAGCGGCAGGTAGCGCCGTTGAATTATTAACGCAAGCCAGCGCAGCGGTAGGAAAGCCAATCACCAACGATAAAATAAACGTAATGACGTGGGCGCGGGCATATAAAGCCGTACAGTCAGGTCCTAACGCCTTACTATTTAGCATGACGAGAACAGAATCTCGCGAAGACCTCTTCAAATGGGCTGGACCTATTGGTGAAAACCGCGTCGTTATCTGGACGAAGAAATCATCCGGCATAGCGCCTTTTGACAACATCAAAGACAACTCTGAGACGGTCAGTGTGGTACGTGATACCGTAGGCGATCAACTAATGATGACTGCAGGCGCAGTAGATGGCGATCTTAAGCGGACATCTAAACCAGAAGCTGCCGCGAAAATGCTAATCAACGATCGCGTAAAACTATGGGCTTATAGTGAAAATAGTGGAGCACAACAATTAGAGTTAGCGGGTGCCAACATTGACGATTATGAGATTGTACATGTGTTAAAGGCTAGCCAGCTGTATTTTGCCTTTAGTAAAGACGTAGATGACTCGGTGATTCAATTACTACAGAAAGGCATTGATCAAGCTCGCAAATAGCCCTTCTACTGACGCCATGTAAGCGGCACTATATTAACTCTAGTTTAACTGATGGTCAGCTAGCAGTCACATGTTGACGATCAGTTGTTACCTTGAAAAAACTTTCTCTCAACCTAAAACCAAGCAAGACCGTATGTTATAAAATACCCATTACTATCAGCATTATGCGGTTTGATTTTTATTTTTTTGGCGCACCCTTCAACCAGCACTCCAGCAGCAGACTTTAACTCACTTAACATCATGACCCAGGCATTTTCGCCCTTCAACTAAGCAGAAAATGGCCAACACACGGGGAGCTCTGCCGAACGATTACTTAAGGCGCGCGCGTATCAAACTGCATTATCTAGCACTAGCGTGATACTCTTTTGTACTACACGCAACAAAGAGCGCGAAAACCTGTTCAAATGGGCAGAGTCTATTGGACAAAACCACACGGTTGTATTCGCAAAAAATCAGCGGGCATTGGTCCAATCCATGACTTGACTACTATCGATACAAAATTGGCCGTTATTCGCGACTCTGTCGACGATCAACAAATCGTAAAAACCACACACCCAACAGCATGATTACTCGCACCACTAAGCCAGATGCTGCATCGAAAATGCTATCTACTGGCAAAGTCGACTTATGGGCTTATAACGAACTTACCGCCATAGAAATTCTCACACGTAACGGGCAAAACATAGACGACTACGAAATCGCTCATATTTCAAATTCAGATGAGATGTATTTTGCCTTTAGTAAAGATGAGGATGATTCAGTTACCCAACTATTACAGGATATTGACCAAGCCCGTTAATAATGCACCTGTAGTGGTATATAGCACCATCCAGTATCATACAACCTCATATAAAGAGATCCCCCTATCCGCTTACAAAGCCTTATTAACCGCCGCCTCCGTTTGTCCATAAAAACAAACGCCCCGAAACCTTGCTAACAACTATTTCTTTTCTATACTTTTGTTGATGAACACAAATTAACTAAGGTAGCACTCTATGAAACATTCTCTGTCATCACTTTTATCCGTATTGGCTTTTACTTTCTTGGCGCACATTTCAACCAGCCAAGCAGCAGACTTTAGCTCACTCAACATCATGACCGAGGAATTTCCTCCGTTTAACTACTCAGATAATGGGCAGCCTGCGGGCCAATCTGTTGATCTACTACTCAAGGCGAGCGCAGCGGCTGGCAGCCCAATAACGAAAGACAAAATCAATATGGCGGCATGGGCTCGGGCCTATCAAACTGCCTTATCTGGGCCTAACGTGATGCTGTTCAGCACTACCCGTACAGAACAACGCGAAGACTTATTTAAGTGGGCAGGTCCTATTGGACAAAACCGTACCGTTGTATGGGCAAAAAAATCTTCGGGTATTGGTAAAATCGAAGACATGTCAACTATCGATAAAAAAATCGCAGTCATCCGTGATTCCGTAGATGATCAGATGACAGTTAAAGCCAATACACCTAGTGAGATGATTACTCGCGCCTCAAAACCAGATGCTGCATCGAAAATGCTATCTACTGGCCGAGTCGACTTATGGGCTTATAACGAACTTACCGCCATAGAAATTCTCACACGTAACGGGCAAAACATGGACGATTATGAAATAGTTCATGTCTTAAGCTCTAGTGATTTATATTTTGCTTTTAGCAAGGATGTTGATGACTCCATCGTACAATTACTACAAAAAGGCGTTGACATGAGCCGCTAAAAAACAGTTCACTCAACAAGTAGCAATCATAGCGCTCTATCAATTACACATAAACTATAGGGCGCTATTTTTTTATGCATTCACATCCATCAACTTTTCAAGCCATTTAAAATCCGCCACTACGCCTCCACTCTGCTAACATAAACATTCACACTCTCTTCTTTACGTTTAGCCGACTATGACCGTACCATTAATTTCTCACCCATCGTACAGTTTTCCATTTCCGGGCAACCACCGATTTCCAATGGAAAAATTTCAACTGCTCGTCGAGCACCTAAAAAGCAAAGGGCTATTTAATAAAGGGGGTCACTTTAGACCAGGCATAAGCAAAATAGAATTACTACAGCAAGGGCATTGCCCAAACTACATTCAACGCTTCATCAGCAATACACTTACACCAAAAGAACTTCGCCGAATGGGATTACCTTGGAGCGAAGATCTAGTTAAACGTACGCTCATCTCCCCCAACGGTACTTTTTTAACGGCGCAACTCGCATTAAAACATGGCATTGCTTGTCATCTAGCTGGAGGAACGCATCATGCGCACTTTGACTTTGCATCTGGATTTTGTATTTTTAATGATTTAGCTATCACTGCAAAAGCCTTATTGGCACAAGGAAAGATCAACAAGGTGCTTATTTTTGATTGCGACGTGCACCAAGGTGACGGCACAGCTGCTATATTACAAAATGAAGAAAGAGCATACACTTGCTCCATCCATTGCGAAAAAAACTTTCCCGCAAAAAAAGCAATCAGTGATGTGGATGTCGGACTCCCACCCAATACGGGAGATGCAGAGTATCTTTCCAAGGTTCGCAGCACACTACTTTCTATCATAAAAAAACAGCAACCCGAATTGATTTTGTATGATGCCGGTGTCGACATTTATCAACACGACCCCTTAGGCTTATTTAACATTTCTCTTGAAGGTATTCGAGCCAGAGATAGGGCCGTATTAGAAATAAGCAAAGCCAATAACATCCCTATTGCCACGGTCATCGGTGGCGGTTACGACGATGACAGATATGCGCTGGCGAAGCGACACGCTATTATTATCGAAGAAGCATTTAATCTTTTCGCTCACTCTAAAGTCATGGAGTAAATGTGTGATTACAACAACCTGGATGGAATAACATCGCTGTAACGATTTAACATCCGCTGATACCAATGATAAAAGGTATCCTCTTGATCAGTAAAGCCCATGTCGACTAAAGCCATTTCATTCGAGCAAGCAATCCACAAAAACATACCAAGAATACAGATGTCAGCATAAGAAGGTGACAGTCCCGTCAGATAATATTGATCGTCCAACACTTCTCGTAATGTATCTAATGTTTTATTAAGTTCTGCAATGCTCGTCTTGGCTTTATCGTTATAAGCCTCCAAACTAACACCTAACTTTTCTTCACGACTTTGACGAAAATAATTTTTATCTTCTTCTTTAATTATTTTGAAGATAGGCATAATAACCAAAGGGCGAATATGTACCGACAATACATTATTGCACCACTCATTAACCGACATCGCATAGGATTTCGCATCATCATTTGCAAATAATGCAGGTCGCTGTGGATACTTTGACTCAAGATATACTGCGATATCCCACGAATCATGAACAACCGCATCGCCATCAGCCAATACCGGCAACAATCCTTGCCCAGACATCGCAATTTTATTTTTTTCCGTAAAAGCCACTGGCACCGTCGCGTGCTCCAGCTGCTTATGGGATAACGCTAAACGCGATTTCCAGCAATGGGGACTAAAGCGAACCGCTGTATCTTCTGCCGCAAGATCATAAAGAATAATGCTCATGATTTCTTCCTCGTTAAAATAATAATTAATCAGATTTTTTTGGCCAAATAAAATAGACTTACCCTGCTGAGTTACCGCCGCACTCGCATTAACCAACTCTGCTTTTGCATACGCACGTTGCACAGCCGATCTCTCCGACATGTGTATAAACCATGCTTTCAAAAGAGGAAAGTTATTAAGATCTTGTCGCTCGTAAGTCTTGATCCACGGGTAACATGCCATATCGGCGATAGAGTGCTCGTTCGCAATATAGTCTTTACTTGCCAATGGCTTATTCAGCACGCCATAAAGACGGTGGGGTTCGTTGACGTAACGGTCGACCGCATAAGGCAACTTCTCAGGTGCATAATGTGGAAAATGGTGGTTGTGTCCGGCCATTGGCCCCAAACTACCCATCTGCCAATGTAACCATTGCAAAGTGTTATATCACTCCTTTCCTTTCGAAGGCAGGAATCACAGTGCCTTACCTGCTAAATACTCAAGAATGGCGCCAGACTCAAAGAGAGATGAAGGCTCTACCAAATCAACACTATTGCACGTCATGAATCAAAGGGGACGAGTCAACGATGGCCGGAATACGGCTGTTTGGACTTATCACTAAGAACACAGGGGTAAATTAATCACCGTTATTGATACCGACAGGATGAAGCTGATATAGCAGCTGAGCTTCTTCTAAGAAGATGGGTATTTTGCGCCCATTAGGCGTAGCTCAATAATAGATATCTATCGATGACATCAGTTACGCCCTCTTTAGCCAACTCAATTTTGACAATTATGTCAAAATTGACAGCATTGTCAATCATGATAAATACGTTATGATAACCCCTGCTCTTTTTAACATATAAACAAGGTAACTATGGCTGGCACACGTAAGTTTAATGAAGAGGAAGTATTGTCCATCGCTATAGATGTATTTAGGGACAAAGGCTACACCGCGACGACAATGCTTGACCTTGCAAAAGAGACCGGTGTACAACGCGGCAGTCTCTACAATGCCTATAAAAATAAAAACACCTTATTCTTAAAAGCATTTAGCTATTATACCCAGCAGTTTTTGAGTATTATTGAAAAAGACCTTGCGCACCCACATGCAAAAACCGCATTTACCCAGCTATTTAACAATAGTGTTCAACGTTTAATGTCAGACGAACAAAAAAGAGGCTGCTTTAGTACACGGACGATTATGGAAGCCATTAGACGGTGCCCTGATATCCAGCAGTACCTAAGCGTTTTTTTAGATGGCTTACAAGAAAAGGTACATGAGCGATTAATTAAAGCGCATGATGAAGGTGAGTTTTTAGGAGAGCCTTTACGCTACGCTCGTTACTTAGTCGCACTTACACGAGGAGTGGCTGTGATTGAGCAGGCTTACGGCAACAAAGAACATATGGCTGATATATATAGCACTGCCATTGAACAAATGCCTTTCAAGCTGTAAAACATAATATAATGACTAAAATGAAAATAGTTAAAATAAAAAAACTCAATGGATGTATTAGACTGACGACGTTTTTTTGCCCATTCGCTGCAAGGCTAAGCCCACAATAATAATACCCAAACCAACGAAAGTTAACACTTGTAACGGCTCACCCAACACCTGATTAATAATAAACAAACTGACGAATGGCGATAAAAAAATCAACGAACTGATACGCGACGTATACTCTGTCGTTTGCAAAGCCGCCTGCCAAAGTATGAACGTAAAACCCATCTCAAATAAACCGATGTAGGCCATACTAGCAATAACTTTATAAGAAATATCGAGTGATGTCTGATTAAGGTACGCTATAACAATTAATACTGGCAACGCGTATAGAAAGTTCTGAAACAAGGCTAATATTGGCGGACGCTGATCTTTAATATTTAGCAACCAATACGTCGCCCATATCAACGTGCTCACTAAGGCCAAAAGAATACCTACGCTATCAACACCGCCGGGCAAGCTTTTCCCCGCCATCGACAACAAAAATACGCCACCGTAGGCAACAAACATTCCCGCGATATCCCATCGAGA
>JBLHVA010000076.1:0-7823 GCA_047630005.1 Candidatus Endobugula sp.
TAAGCAAAGCCGAGAAAATGCAGCTAACGAAGCGCATATTATTATTGAAGAATTCTTAGCTGATTATTTACAAGAGGCGCGTGTACGTCACTCGGTGTCAGCGATAAAAACGTATCGTCAGTATGCGGAAAATTTACGTGATCAAGCCTTAGATAAGGCCTTGCGGGATCTACAAAATGGTACGTCGCCGGATGTAGTTATTACGCAAATGGCCAATAGCTTAACCAATAAATTGTTGCACACGCCAACACGCCAATTAAAGCAAGCGAGTACCGACGGCAACCAAGAGTTGTTGTCTTTAACGCAAAAACTATTTTCAGTCGACGAGAGTCAGTCGCAGATGAAGCGTTCTGAAATGACATCGTCTTCTCTATCTCCAGTTTTACCCCCCGTGCGCAAAAAATAGCCGGTCGGTATTTCTTTTTTTATAACACTTTATTGATGAAAAGCTTCCTATGAAATCGTCCATTTTAGAAAAGTTAGACTTGTTGCAAGAGCGCTACGTTGAAGTGGGCGCATTGTTAAGCGATCCAGAGACTATCGCGGATCAAAATCGCTTTCGTGGATTATCAAGAGAGTATGCCGAAATCGAGCCAGTGGTAAATTGCTATAACGATTACCGAAAGGTTTTAGATAATCTTGAAGAAGCACACGTACTATTAAAAGACAGTGATCCTGAGATGCGCGTCATGGGGCAGGAAGAGTTGAAGTCGGCAGAAGAAGAGCGAGCGCCGCTTGAGCTTGAACTGCAAAGATTATTACTACCGAAAGATCCTAATGACGGTAAAAATGTTTTCCTAGAAATTCGCGCAGGAACCGGCGGCGATGAAGCAGCTATTTTTTCTGGTGACCTGTTTCGGATGTATAGTAAGTACGCTGAAAAACGTCGTTGGCAGGTAGAGATCGTTAGTGAAAGTCGTAGTGAGCAAGGTGGCTATAAGGAAGTGATTGCCCGCATCGTTGGGCAGGGTGTGTATTCGCAACTCAAATTTGAATCGGGCGCGCATCGCGTGCAGCGAGTCCCTGAAACAGAATCACAGGGTCGTGTACATACCTCGGCTTGTACTGTGGCAATTATGCCGGAAGCAGATGAGCAAGCAGAAATAGCCATTAATAAAGCGGATTTACGTGTAGATACCTTTCGTGCCAGCGGCGCAGGTGGGCAACACGTGAACAAAACTGATTCGGCTATTCGGTTAACCCACCTTCCTACGGGCGTCGTGGTGGAATGCCAAGATGAGCGTTCACAACATAAAAACCGTGCCCGTGCTATGTCCTTACTGGCGGCCCGTTTACAAAGTGCCCAAGATGATGTTGCGGCAAAAGAAATGGCCGACGAGCGTAAAAATTTAGTCGGTAGCGGCGATCGTTCTGAGCGTATTCGCACCTATAATTTCCCGCAGGGGCGGGTAACAGATCATCGAATTAATTTAACCTTGTATCGTTTGAATGAAGTGATGGAAGGCGATCTAGATGATGTGGTTCAGCCATTAGTGAATGAGCATCAGGCTGATCAGCTAGCTGCCTTATCTTCTTAGTTTTCATATAGGAAGCCGTCTTATAGATGATGTTAAGTGCATGATGAATGCTGTGATAGCGAATGTAGTAATTACGCTACTTTCAATCGCAGAGAAATCAATCGCAGAGAAAAAATGGCAGAGAACTCAATGGTAGAAAACTCAATTGCCGATAATGTTCGGCAGTCTTCGCTATTGGATGCGGTATCGGATAGCGCAAGGCTCGACACGGAAATCTTATTGGCTTACGTGCTAGATAAAAATCGTACGTACTTATATACGTGGCCAGAAAAATCATTAATTAAAGAGCAGCAGGATATTTTTGACCAGCTGATGCAGCGCCGATTAACCGGCGAGCCTATTGCCTATATCGTTGGCGAAAAAGAGTTTTGGTCTCTTGCTTTATGGGTAAATAAAAGTACTCTCATTCCTCGTCCTGATACGGAAGTGGTGGTGGAAACGGCATTGTCATTATTCGCCGAAGATACTTCAGCGGTTAAGCGAAAGGTTATTGACCTTGGCACTGGAACTGGTGCGATTGCACTTGCGCTGGCGAGCGAGAAGCCTCACTGGGATATTGTTGCTGCTGATAATAGTCTTGCTGCTTGTGAACTCGCAAACAGAAATAAGCAGCGTCACCAATTAGATAATGTCACTGTATTATGTTCTGACTGGTTGGCAGCCGTTGATCTTTGCAATGTTGATATGATTGTTTCCAATCCTCCCTATATCGAAGAAAGCGATCCTCATCTATCCCAAGGAGATGTGCGTTTTGAACCTCATGGCGCACTTACGGCAAAGAATAATGGTTTGGCTGATATTGAAATTATTGCGCAGCAAGCGAGACAAGTATTACGTTCTTCTGGTTGGTTATTGATTGAGCATGGCTATCAGCAATCGGAAGCAGTTACAGAGATAATGCAAGATAACGAATATACCTTATGTCGTACGGTAAACGATATGGCGGGTCAGCCCCGTATGACAATGGGACGATTGATTAAAGAGCGTTTTATACATGACAATGACAGATGACGAATTACTCCGCTATAGCCGACATATTTTGTTGCCCGGTATAGATGTCGCTGGTCAAGAGCGACTCAAGCAATCACGGGTATTAATAGTAGGATTGGGTGGTTTAGGTAGTCCTGTTGCAATGTATTTAGCTGCGTCCGGTATCGGTCACTTGTGTTTAGCAGATTTCGATGAGGTCGACGTGACGAACCTGCAGCGTCAAGTTGTTCACTCGCAAGCAAGTGTTGGTATGAGTAAAGCCGAGTCTGCTAAGCAGGCGTTACAAGGCTTGAATGATCAAATCACTATTGATACGATAAACCATAAAATACAGCCAGAAGAATGGGATGGTGTTATACAACCTTTCGATATGGTGGTGGACTGTACGGATAATTTTGACACTCGCTTTGCCATTAACGCGGCCTGTTATCGGCAGCAGGTGGTATTAGTTTCCGGCGCAGCCATTCGCTTTGAAGGGCAGCTAACGGTATTTAATCCAAAAGATGCGGCATCACCCTGTTATCAATGTTTATATAGTCCCGATGTGAGTGAAGCCTTAAGTTGCGCAGAAGCCGGTGTGTTATCCCCTTTAGTGGGGGTGATAGGGAGTTTGCAAGCGCTTGAGGTGGTGAAATGGATTAGCGGTGCGGGAGACTCTCTAGTCGGGCGTTTAGTGTTGTTTGATGGTAAAAGCCATCAGTGGCGAGAACTTAAATTACCTAAAGATCCTAATTGTGCCGTATGTGCTGTTAGTACATGAGAATACAAAATATTAATCTAACGTAGAAGATACCTCGTATGGAATTGTTTAACACATTAGGGCGTAAGCGCCAAAAAGGTTTTATAGTGACTTGTGACACATTGAGCCGTGAGGGTGTGGATACAGTAGAGAAAGCCGAAGCATGTCGACAGCGCTTGCACAGCAATGGTGTGACTTACGTTAGCTTTGTTTTATTGGTAGGGCTTTCGCTAGCCATGTTGGTATCTTCTTTTATGTTACCTATTTTAGTAGGTATGGTTATATTGTTGATTTATATTATTACGTCTACCTATCGTGCAAAGCAATTTGTCACGCGTTATATTCAGGAAATATTGTTGGCGAAGCAAAAGAAAGCGACTGAAGTTGGCTGAGTGTAGATCGAGTTTGTGCAGATTGATAAATAATCAACTTATGGTCGCACGTGTTATACTCGGCGCCAATGTAATGCACTCATATAACACACCGATTGAATCACTAGGTATCCCGCTTGTTTAAAAAACTCTTTAGTAAAGTTACTTCTACCCCTTCTGCCACCGTTAATAACGAATCTTCTGACGAAAAAAAAACAGAAGGTGGGCAGCATAAAAAGAACACTAAAACACGCCGCCCCCCCAAAAACTCTAAATCTGTAGCTCCCGCATGGGATGTTAGTCAGTTTGTTGTGCCTGAAGTAAAAGGTAGAACTCGATTTCATGATTTAGGTTTAGAAGCGCCATTAATGCATGCGATTGCTGATCTGGGCTTTGAATATTGTTCTCCCATTCAGGCGCAATCGTTACCGAATACGTTGAATGGTCACGATATGCTGGGTAAGGCACAAACAGGTACGGGTAAAACAGCGGCTTTCCTCACCGCAATAATTGATGACTTACTTAAAAACCCGTTAGAAGGCGAGCGTTATGCGGGCGAAGCGCGCACGCTGATTATTGCACCTACTCGTGAATTAGTTGTGCAGATCGCTGAAGATGCTAAATTATTAGTTAAGCACACGAACTTAACTGTTCATACGTTAGTGGGCGGTATGGACTACAACAAACAGCAGCAAGGCGTGCGAAATAACTTTGTTGATATTTTGGTGGCAACACCGGGTCGTTTACTCGATTTTGCGAGCAACAAAGACGTGCATTTGGATCAAGTAGAAATACTGGTGTTGGATGAAGCGGATCGTATGTTAGATATGGGTTTTATTCCACAAGTAAGACGTATTGTGCGTTTAACGCCACGTTGTGAAAATCGTCAAACGCTATTCTTCTCGGCTACATTCACTGATGATGTGATGCGTCTTGCGGAGCAATGGACGCAAAATCCGTGTTCTGTGGAAATTGAACCAGAGAGTGTGGCAACCGATACAGTTGAGCAGCATGTGTATTTGGTAGCGGCTAATGAAAAGTACAAACTATTAACCAATTTAGTCCGTCAGCCCGACGTAGAAAGCGTTATCGTATTCGGTAATCGTCGAGACGAATGCCGTCGCCTTCATGAGCAATTGGTTAAACACGGCTTTTCTGCCGGACTGCTCTCTGGTGAAGTAGCGCAAAATAAGCGGATTAAAACACTGGATGGTTTTAAGACAGGCAAGATAAAAATCTTGGTGGCGACTGATGTAGCAGGCCGAGGTATTCACATTGATAATATTAGTCACGTAGTTAACTTTAGTTTACCTGAAGAGCCTGAAGACTATGTTCATCGTATTGGGCGAACAGGTCGTGCGGGCAAAAAGGGTGTTTCTATCAGCTTTGCCTGTGAAGACGATGCATTTTTACTACCTGAATTAGAAAAGCTGCTAGGTCGAAAATTGGTGTGCGAACGCCCGCCGGAAACCTTACTTCCCTAGCTTTCCCTTATACTTCACTGTTTGCCTAATGTTGACTACACTGAGAAGTACCGGTCAATATTAGGATGAACTAGTGAAAAACACAGCCAATCAGTTATTAATTGTCGAAGATAGCGCTATCGTCGCCAAAATTCTCTTACATATCGTTAAGCAAGAACTCGATTTCAATATTCTATTAGCCAAAACTTTTGCCGAAGCTAAGCAGCTTTGTGAGCAGCATCGGGGTACTATTTTTGCCGCCTTAGTTGATTTGAACTTGCCTGATGCCCCCGATGGTGAGGTTGTCGACTTCACATTGGAACAAAAGCTTCCTACTGTCGTGTTAACGGGTTCTATTGATAGTGCTCGTAGAGAAAAGTTACTTTCTAAGGGTATTGTCGACTATGTGACGAAAGAAGGTAAATACTCCTATCAATATGCCGTTAAGGCCGTCCAGCGATTAGTTAAAAATCAGTCAATTAAAGTGATGGTGGTAGAAGACTCTACAACCATGCGTAATCATATTGTTAACTTATTGTCTCGTCATCAGTTTGAAATTTATGAGGCGGTAGATGGTGTTGATGCGATAAAAGTCATTATTCAACATCCTGATATCCAGTTACTTATCACTGATTATAATATGCCGAATATGGACGGCTTTGAATTAGTCAAAAATCTACGCTGTAAATACGAAAAATTTGACCTGGTGATTATAGGTTTGTCGGCAGAAGGCGACAATGGCCTGTCGGCTAAGTTGATTAAAACGGGGGCTAATGACTTCCTGCGAAAACCTTTTAATCCTGAAGAATTTTATTGTCGTATTAACCATAATATAGAATCGCTTGATCTAATTGCTCAAATTAGAGATTCCGCTAATCGTGATTATGTGACAGGTTTGTATAGTCGTCGTTACTTTTTTGAGCAGAGCGAAGCCTTACGCGCGACAGCCGAGGCGAATGGTACGCCATTGGCGTTGGCGGTGATTAGCTTAGATAATTTTAAAGACATCAATGACCATTATGGCCCTGAAATAGGGGATGGCATATTAAAACAATTTGCATTGCGAGTAGAAAAAACACTTTCACGTTTTTTATTGGCACGTTCTTCTGGTAAAGAATTTTATTGTTTGATGAATGGTTTATCCAATGAAAAAGCGATTACTTTTCTGGACCAAGTAAGAAAAATCATCGCTTCCGATATTTTTTCTGCAGGGGAGAATAGCGTATCGATTACATTCAGTGCTGGCGTTTCTAACGAGTTAGGCACGCGTACAAGTGATCATCTTAGTGTTGCAGAAACCTGTGTTCAGCGCGCTAAGCAAGCAGGTAAAGATATCGTTATGGGGGACGATGCTGAGGAGGATGAAGAAGATTGTTGATATGCATTGACCCTTACAGTCATTATGCGCTAGGATATTTTGTGTTTAGAGGCCATCTGATTTCCTTCTGAAATTATAGTTTGAATGGATAGCGGTGTCCTTAAATGTCAGCACATCTACATATATGGTGATTGTTGGGGATGATTAAAAAACGATATGTATTCCTTTTAATTGGTATGTTGGTTCTGTTATTGATTGGATGTTTTTTTTTGACACGGTTTTCAGTTAATTCGATCGTGAGTCCGCAAGTAGCGACCGCAGATGCCACTCTCTTGCCAGTTGAAAAAAACACACCCGCTAATACAGGCGATGAACCGAAAATACTTCCTGCGTTAGCTGAACCACCTTCGTCCACAGTGCAATCTGCTTATACACTCTGGACGCAAGCGGAGCTAAGTGATAAAGCCGATGCGCATCGGTTTCATAAAGTAGATGTAGGTGGTCGTGTATTATCTGATACGGCGAGTGCGTGGCAGTGCGTCTATGATAATTTAACGGGTTTATTGTGGGAGGTGAAACGTGCGGACGGAGGTTGGCAGGATTACGAACATACATATTCTTGGTATCAGCCGAGTGTAGATGATCTTGACGGTTTGTCACAGGTCGCCGGTAGCGATGTGACCGAATTGCCTTACGTAAAGGAACGGGGTAAGGCAGACGTGGGAACTTGCTACGATGTTTACTGTGATACGTATCACTACACTCAGACATTTAACGAAGTAAAAATTTGCGGCTCTAGTGATTGGCGCTTACCTTATGCTCACGAATTAGGTTATTTGGATCACGATACACATTATTATCCTGATATAGAGACACATTATTTTCCTAATACGGCGATAGCACACTACTGGAGTCGAACCGAAACGCCGAAGGTTAGTTCTTTAGCGTGGTCGGTAGATTTTAAAGATGGTTTTCCCTATATTAGTGAAAAACGTATTCCCTATCGTGTTCGTCTTGTTGTTGATGCGTTAGATTTAAGTGATCAAATTAGTCCTTAATCGTTTTTTTGAAAATTTTGGTGTCAAATGTTATTGAGTACATGATGGTAAAGCAACGAATTCTACCCCGTTATTTTTTCTAAAAAATGCGCTAAAGTGTTTGCGTTAAGTTTTATAGAGTTAAGCTCTAACCTGACGTCTCAATGGATTCCAGATAAGCAAAAATGCTTTTCGGAATGAGGGGGTTTTCTCTATCGCGCTCTATTTTTTTGTCTTTTTTTACAACCTATCGTGATCGATTACGCGACTAGTAATCGCGTCTTGACGAAGTTCGTTAATCCAAAACAGCGTGCCGCCCGCAACTGCAATAGGCATAATGAATATATTAATCACCGGTATCATGCTC
>JBLHVA010000077.1:0-7717 GCA_047630005.1 Candidatus Endobugula sp.
TAAGGTACACACCGCATAACGGCCATCCGTAATCACTAAGCCCGCAGGGCCATCCCACGGTTCAATATGCATAGAGTTATATTCGTAAAACGCTTTGAGATCCGCATCCATTGTGGGCATATTTTGCCATGCGGGCGGAACTAACATACGCACCGCACGATGCAATTCCATACCGCCAACCATCAATAATTCCAACATATTATCTAGGCTAGATGAATCAGAACCCGAGCGATTTACCATTGGCGCAAGATCGGCTGGATTGGGTAATAAATCACAAATGAATTTAGGTGTGCGGGCAGTCGCCCAATTACGATTGCCGGTCACGGTATTAATTTCACCGTTATGCGCTAGTACTCTAAACGGCTGAGCCAAAGGCCAGCGAGGCATCGTGTTAGTAGAGAAACGCTGATGAAAAATACAAATAGCCGTTTCTAATTCTGGATTAGCTAGGTCAGGAAAAAAAACAGGTAAATCTACAGGCATCATTAAACCTTTATAAGACACCACTTTTTCGCTTAAACTTGCCACATAAAACAAACCACTGTTGCGCAGTGCAGTATTCGACTTACGACGAGCAATTAATAATTTAGCGGTGAATTCAGGGCTTGATAAGCCAGCAGGGGCATTTATAAAAACCTGAAGAAAATGCGGTTTAGAGTCAATCGCAATGGGCCCCAAACAATCACTGTTAGTGGGTACATCTCGCCACGCTGCAACGTCCAAGCCTTCGCTCGCCATCTCTTCAGTAAAAACACGCTTGGCTCTACTGGCTATCTCTTCATCATGGTCGATCATGATTGATCCCACACCATAACGCTCATTCAACTCAACACCCAATTGATCGCGCACTACTTGACGAAAAAACCTATCCGGCTTCTGCATTAATAGGCCGCAGCCATCGCCAGTTTTTCCATCTGACGCTATGCCGCCTCGGTGAGTCATACACGTAAGGGACTCAATAGTCATTTCTAATAAACGATGGCTGGCCTTACCCGTTCTATGTGCGATAAGCCCAAAACCACAATTGTCTTTAAACTCGTTAATATCGTAAAGACCTGATGACATATTTCGCTCCTCTCTTTAATCTCTGTTTTTCATCTCTATAGTCGATAACTACATCGAATAGCATTGTTATAAATGCGCTGACAAATGTATTAGCGCTTTACTCTCGTGTAGCACCGATGTATCCACAGAAACGTCCGCACTACACGACTAGCCCTACAAAATCACCTAGGTAATATACAGGGCGCACTCGGCATACTGGAGAGCTTAGGAGCGCCTCAGAGATTCAACCTATCGTTGAATAGTACCTTGCGAGTATGGTCTACATATTACGTTGAGCAATCATCTTTAGGATAATTACTAAAAGGTGTGCTTAGTGCACATTAGGTAAGGGATGTTGATTTTATATTAAAAAATACAACAACCTATACGCCGACGACCCAAACAAGTGCAGTAAAAACCGGCACTTTGCTCAGACAAAAAAGCCCCTGCGCATCGGGGCTTTAACTGTTGATGATTTATACTAACGGGTCAATTTGGATTTGACAACCGAGATAGAATGAAAAGCGACAAACGACTAAAAAAGTACTTATTTTCGTCGAAAATCACTTATTTTTTGCTGAATTTCGATTATTCGTCTAGGCCAAGGCCGTGTGTTTTTTTGTGACTCGGGCAAAGAGGCAATGGCTAAACTCGCTTCATCACGCGATTCATAAACGCCACCAAAAACAACATACCAAGGCGCACCATTTCGGCGCAGCGTAATGACCCGCAATAGATCACGATTAGGCTGAGAACTCACAAACTGATTGATACTGTCTAATTGTCCAGCTGCCATCACTTGCAAGGTGTAGCCGTCTATAGGCCACGACATTATCGCAACCTCACCCTTTGTTGTCCCTTTTGTTGCCCCTTTTGTTGAACTTGGAGTGGAGGCAGGAGCAAGAGAGATAACGGTAGGCTCCTCTGGAAGCATAATCTTAGGAGGACTCGAAATGACTTCTTTTCTTTCGGTCACATTTTTAGTTTGGGTATTGGCGACAAGACTAGAAGCGGCTGCAGCCTCACTTATTTCAGCTAACGTGTTTTCTTCAGACAATCCGTCTACTACAGAGAAGCTACTATCAATCTCGACAGGTTTCTTATTAACGACCGCATCAGGTATCGATGCGGCTTCTTTAGTCGAGGAGGAAGCTGCCACCCCCGAAGACTCTGATTTATCAAGGATTGGAGAGTCAACACGCGACGGACCTGCCACTTGAGAACCATTATCAAGCTCACTGGGGTTACTTGACGATGGCAAGCCAGTTAATTGTATATTAGAAGGGGCACCTGGTAACTCCTCGGATACGACTGGCGTGTCATCTATATAAAATACTGCCAATATAAGTGCTGCCAGTAGTAATACTACAACCGCCATATAGCCAATCGGCAAGCCTAAATGACGCTCATCGTCACGTATTCCATGATCAATCAACAGCATTTCTCTTGCCGATTGATTTATTTTTTCAGGAATACCTTTTGTTTCTCGCCACAGTTGCTGAATCGAATCAGCATTAAATAACTCAGCACCCCGATAATCGGCTTGAGCTAATTTGAAAGCGACATAATGCCCAACCTCATCTTCATTGAATGCTCTTAATGGTATGTCATAAACTAATGCACCCTGCTTATCCAGCTTGTCTAATTGAATTTGCAAGGTGCTATCGCCAATGAGCAATACATGAAAGAAATTTGGTACTGGCTTTTGTAACAACTGAACAAAAGCTTGTAATGCAGACTCACGTAAATGATGAGCCGCATCAACAATGATAACAACGCTTTGATGAGAGCCGACCGGCTGATATTGGTTAATTGCTGTAACCATGCCGTTATATTCAGCGTCCTCTGGAATATAAACACCTAACTGCTGCGCCAAGATAAGCAACATATTTTCAGTACTATTGAAGACCGATGCTTCCATCACACAGCAATCGGCAGTCTCACTTAACTCGATAGATGCCTGATAAGCCAGCGCAGTTTTACCGATCCCCGCATCACCTAGCACTGCAACTAAATTATGGCTAAATTGACACAAGTGCTCAATCTCGTCCAGCACCGCCCTTCTGTCACCCCCCATAAAAAAAGGAATATCAGGACAGCAATCAATATCCGAGTAATCGATACCACTAATATCAACACGCTGAAATTGATTATCAAAAGGAAGAGGCGAGTTAGCACTAGAGGGTAGAGATGGCTCATATTCCGGCGTAGATGTTCTGCCTGCGGAGGAGGTTGATGCTTTTATTTCTGCTGCAAATTCAGACATTGCCTGTCACCTTTTTAGCCATTGACGCTAAGGCCGCTTTTTACCTCACTGCCACCTTCATGAAAAGAGCTAACAAAGGAAGCTAAACTTATATTAGCAGGAATTCATTCTGCGGTGTGCCGTGTAATTGCTTGGACAACGATATTCACTGGTGCTGTATCACAAACTACCGCCTTACCAATGGCCTCCAGCAAAACTAAACGGAGACGGCCATCAATAACTTTTTTGTCTAAAGACATCAACTCCAAAAACTGATCAGAGGGCATATTATTAGGTGCTGTCGTGGGCAAATGTGCTTTTTTTAGTAAGCTACATAACCTATCAACCTCAGCGTGAGAAATATCACCCAATAGTGCCGATAATTCTACTGCGATAACCATACCCACTGAAACTGCTTCACCATGTAACCACACGCCATAGCCTTGAGCCGTTTCGATTGCATGCCCGAAAGTATGCCCTAAATTAAGTAAAGCTCGCACACCTCCTTCGCGTTCATCTAGTGCAACAATATCCGCTTTATTTTGACATGACCTCGCGATGGCTTCAATTAACACCGATTCGTCCAAGGTCATTAGCAAATCAATATTATTTTCTATCCATTGATAAAATCCTTCATCGCCCAATAAGCCATATTTAATAACCTCCGACACACCTGCTGACAACTCTCTTATCGGGAGTGTTTTTAATACATCGGTATCAATAATAACTGCCTGTGGCTGGTGAAAAGCACCAATCATATTTTTGCCTAAAAGATGATTGACACCGGTTTTACCACCTACCGACGAATCTACCTGAGACAACAAGGTTGTCGGTATTTGAATGAAATTAACGCCTCGTTGATACGTCGCCGCTGCATAGCCACACATATCGCCAACAACACCGCCACCTAAGGCGATTAACGTTGTAGTTCGATTATGGGTGTTTTCTAACAAACAGCTGTAAATTTGGTTAATAGTATTTAGCGATTTATATTTTTCACCGTCAGGTAATATAACCGTATCGACATGATAGTCACTCAATAAGTTAGTTAGCGATTCAAGATACAAGGGTGCTACCGTGGCATTAGTAACAATGCACACTTGCCGACCTTTGATATACGGCAGTATATAGGTAGAATCTCTCAGTATGTTTTGACCTATGTATATAGGATAGCTGCGGTCATCGTTTAAGTTAACGGTTAGTGTTTGTTGGCAGGGCATTATTACAACCTAAAAAATAAACGAAAACTAAAAAAGTGAAAGGCTCGTGGCGATCTGCTGTGCGATGACTTTAGGACTGCGAGAGTCAGTAGTTACCGTATGCGTTGCCACTGCACAATAAAGAGGGTCTCGCTCAGCGAGCAACTCAAGAATTTTTTGTCTTGGATCATCAACTTGTAACAAGGGTCGATTTTTATCTTTCATTGTGCGCTGAACCAAGCGTTCGGTATCCGCTTTTAAATAAACAACTGCATCTGCCTGCTGGAGCAACTGGCGATTTTTTTCTCGAAGAATAATGCCTCCACCTGTAGCAAGCACTATTGGCCCTTCGCCCAGCAAAGACTCTAATACTGCCGTCTCACGATCACGAAAACCTTCTTCACCTTCAACATCAAAAATCCATGGGATATCCGCACCAGACTTCTCTTCCACAACATGATCGCTATCACTAAAAGGTAATTGCAAATAATTGGCAAGCAAGCGGCCTATAGTAGATTTGCCTGCACCCATAGGGCCGACAAGTGCAACTTTTTTTACTATTGTATTAGTTTTTTCCATCACTCATCAATCAGTGTGTCGGTCAAAATACGAGGCGTAATAAAAATCAATAATTCAGTACGATCGTCTCGATCAGCATTACTAGTAAACAGTCGTCCTAAAATGGGAATATCACCTAGAACGGGAACCTTGCTTACCGAGCTTGATTTTGTTTGTTCATAAATACCACCCAGCACAATCGTATCTCCGTCACCCACTAATGCTGTTGTGGTGAGCTCAGTAATATTAATAGGAGAGCCACTCACCGTCACGGTAGACGTATCTAATGAGTCACGATTAACTTTTAACTCCATAATAATACGATTATCCGGCGTGATTTGTGGTGTGACCTCTAAACTCAGTACCGCATCCTGGAAGATGGTCGTCACTGTATCACCGTCGCTAGAAGTAAAGGGTATTTGCTGGCCACTAGCAATTTTTGCCGTCTGCTTATCGCCGGTCAATACACGAGGCTGAGAAATGATTTCACCGTAACCCGAATCTTCTAGCGCCTGAATTTCTAAGGCCAAAGACACACCATTGGAAACATAACCTACATTCAATGCCGAACCAACGGGGTTAAATACCGTAGAATCGCTTACCGCTCTTGTATTTAAATTAGGATTATTTGCCGTTGATAAATCTTCCGCCCCAACAAAAAAACCAAATTCTTCCATAAAGGTATCCGTTGCCGAAACAATTCTTGCCTCAATCATTACCTGACGAACGGGGACATCTATTTTACTAATCAGCGATTTAATTCCTGCAACATTTTCCGCTATATCTGTCAATATCATTGCATTAGTACGCTCGTCAACAACAGCTGATCCTCTAGCAGATAAAATACTTTTCACTTCTGCCGTTTCATTTGCGGCACTACCACTGCTAATCAAAGCCAAGACATCTGCTGCTTTTGCATATCGGATTAATATGAACTCCGTACTTAAAGGCTCCAGTTCTTGCAGCTGCTTACGAGATTCAAGTTCTTGCCTTTCACGTTCAGCAATTTCTGCCGCTGGCGCAACCAATAACACATTACCCGACTGACGTTTATCTAAACCTTTCGACTTCAGCACTAACTCTAACGCCTGATCCCAAGGAACATTTTCTAACCGCAGCGTAATATTACCGCTAACCGTATCACTAGCCACCAAATTCAATTCTGTAAAGTCGGCTATAATTTCCAGTACCTTTCTAACTTCAATATCCTGGAAGTTAAGCGAGAGCTTTTCACCAACAAAGCTAAATCGTTCTTTTTGTTGCTCAACTTCTTCTTTGGTCAATGGCGAAATACTGACGACATAGGTTCCATCAGCTTGGTAAGCCAAGTAATCATATTGCCCCTTTGCTTCAATTGACACACTGACACTATCACCCTTACGGCGGGTTTCGATAAACCTTACTGGCGTTGCAAAATCAATCACATCCAAACGACGCTGCAATTCTTCTCCTATTGAGGTATCAGAAAACACCATATTAATCTTTTGAGTATTACGTACGATATCCACGGAGACTTTAGGATTAGACAAAGATAAAATCAACGTGCCTGCACCCTTGTCATCGCGTCTAAAGTCAACATTAGTCAGCTGGCTGGAAGAATGGTTAGCAGGAACAGTTGTAGGGGGATTTGCTATTACGCCTGGTGCCTTCTGACTCACCACTGGAGAGACTGATACGGTATCGTTCACAACTACAATTAAATCATTACCGGAGACATCGACTGAATAAGCAACTATACTGGATAAATTAAGAATCATTCTTGTTCGTTCTTTAGCCGTCAAAACGACTGCACTTTTCACGTTACCTAACCCGAGAGAGTACTTTTTTTGTGGCAAAGCGCTATTCACACCAGGAAGATCTAAGACAATTCTCGCCGGCTTCTCTATAGAATAGCCTTTCGGTATAGATGGCGGTTCAGAAAAGTTTATTCTGATCTCCACCTGATCCCCAGGCAACTCGGTGAAATTAATTTCCTGTATATTAATTGCAGCAAAGCCTTGCATAGATATTACTGCAAGAACAAAAAAAACAATGAACCTAAGGCGTGCCATAGTAAAACCTTTATAAAATTTATGTGTATTATCGTTCTTTGAGAGAAATTACATTGGGACGTTCTAGCCAGCTCTCGCTGCCGTTAGAGACGATTTCTATAACATCAACACTTTGATTGCTAATGTCGGTAATTTTTCCATTATTCTTACCCAAAAAGTAACCAGTTTTCACTCGCTCAATAGAACCTTCTGGGTCTCTAATTAAGCCCCAAAGGATATCACCCTGCTTAACCGTTCCAACCATTGACAAGGAAGAAAAATCAAAACTTTCTAAACGTTGTTTTTGGCGATCGACATCAGGTTTGACGTTACTCGTCGCAGCAAACACTTTTTTCTCTATGTCATATGGAGGTGTAAACGGGCCGCGTAATTGTTGGGCTCTATAATTATAAGGCTTATAAGGGGGGTAACGTTTTAGTGGCTTTATTTTTCCCGGTGGATGTTCTTTATTAGATGTTATAAATGCGTGTATATCATCATGCGAAGCTTGCTGACAAGAAGCTAACAGTAACGCTAATATAATCAAGGCCCATCGTTTACTGTAGTTAAGCACCAATATGTTTTTCACTATAGGCCACCGCCGTCTAAAGAACGATAGGTTTGAGCTTTGATCGTCATTT